>CAXICE010000052.1:0-10459 GCA_964022045.1 uncultured Polaribacter sp.
CACCTCTAAAAGATAAGTTTTCTGCATTTCTAATTACAGGAACCATTAATCCTTTTGGTCCAGAAACCGCGATAGAAATATCTTGAAAATCATGTTTTATTTGGAAATCTCCATCAATCATAGAATTTACATCAGGATACATTTCTAAAGCTCTAACAACTGCTAATGTAAAGAAAGACATAAACCCTAAACCAACTCCGTGTTTTGCTTTAAATTCTTCTTTATATTGATTACGTAAATCAAAAATTGGCTGCATATTTACTTCGTTAAACGTAGTTAACATTGCTGTTTCGCTTTTTACAGCAACCAAACGTTGTGCAACTTTTCTGCGCAACATAGACATTTTTTTACGCTCTGTACCACGAGAACCATTTGCAGGTTGCGTTCCCATACTTGGAACTGCATTTTCTGCGTCGTTTTTAGTAATTCTTCCAGCTTTTCCTGTTCCGCTTACAGTAGCAGAATCAATTCCTTTTTCTGCTAAAATTTTCTTTGCTGCAGGAGAAGCAGTACCAGTTGCATACGTTTCAGTTTTTGGCTGTTCGCTTTTCGCTTTTGGTGCTTCAACTTTTTCTGAAGATTGCTCATTGCTAGCTGATTTACTGCCTGCTGGTTTCTCAGCATCCATATCAATTAAACAAACAACTGCCCCAACAGCAACTGCATCACCTTCTTCAGCTTTAAGCGTAATAATTCCGCTTTCTTCTGCAGGTAATTCTAACGTTGCTTTGTCAGAATCTACTTCTGCAATTGGTTGGTCTTTTTCTACATAATCACCATCTTCAACTAACCATGTTGCAATTTCTACTTCTGTAATTGATTCTCCCGGAGAAGGAACTTTCATTTCTAAAACACTCATGTTTCTTTTTTTTACCTGTACTAAAACTTGTTTCAGTATCTAATTTATTATAATAATATTTTTAATCAAAAACTTTGGCTATTACTTTTTGATGTCTCTTTTTAAATCTTGCGCTAGAACCTGCAGCAGGAACCGCGTGATATTCTCTAGAAGCAACTTCTAAACGTAATTTAGGGAAACGCTCTAACATATAACTCCAAGCTCCCATGTTTTTTGGTTCTTCTTGTGCCCAAACAAAACGTTCTGCATTCGGATAATTTGCAATAACAGTTTCTAATTGTGCCTCGTGTAACGGAAATAATTGCTCAATTCTAACTAGAGCAACATCATTTCTTTGGTTATTTTCTCTTTCTGCTAATAAATCATAATAGAATTTACCCATACAGAAAACTACTTTTTTCACGTTTGATTTATCAACAACTTCATCGTCAATTACTTCTTGAAAAGTTCCGTTTGCTAAGTCCTCAATTTTATTTACAGCTTTTGGATGACGTAATAAACTTTTTGGTGTGAAAACGATTAGTGGTTTTCTAAAATCACGTTTCATCTGACGACGTAACAAATGATATATTTGAGCAGGCGTTGTACAGTTTGCAACTGACATGTTATCAATGGCACACAATTGTAAATAACGTTCTATTCTTGCAGATGAATGCTCAGAACCTTGTCCTTCATAACCGTGAGGTAATAAAATTACGATTCCGTTTTGCAATTTCCACTTATCTTCTGCAGCAGAAATATACTGGTCAAACATTATTTGCGATCCGTTAGAGAAATCTCCAAATTGAGCTTCCCAAATCGTTAAACTATTCGGAAATGCCATTGCATAACCATAATCAAAACCTAACACGCCATATTCAGATAAATGTGAATTGTAAATAGACATTTCACCTTTATTAGCCGGATTTGTATTTAAAAGATTAATTCTTTCTTCAGAATTTTCGTCACGTAAAATAGCGTGTCTGTGAGAAAAAGTTCCTCTTTCTACATCTTGCCCAGAAATACGGATGTTAAACCCTTCTTCTAATAAAGTACCATAAGCCAAAGTTTCTGCCATTCCCCAATCTAGTTGATTGGTTTCAAAAACCATTTTATCTCTTCCTTTTAAAATACGTTCTGCTTTACGAACAAATTTTACATTTTCTGGCGTTGTAGAAACAATTTTTGCAATTCCTTTTAATTGATCAACGCTATAAGTTGTATCTACAGATTTTAACATGTCTTCTTTTCCGCGTCTTGGAAAATCTTTCCATGTTCTAGCCATAAATTCTCTAACTTTAGAGTGCGTATCTTCTTTGGCTTTCTCAAACTCTGTCTCTAGCATCGATTTAAAATCGGTAGTAATCTGAGATAAATAATCTTGTGTGATGGTCTCTTCAGATAACAATTGATTAGCATAAATGTCTTTTAAGTTTTTATGCTTTGCAATTGTTTTGTATAAATTTGGCTGTGTAAAACGAGGCTCATCACCTTCGTTATGACCATACTTTCTGTATCCTAAAAGATCGATAAAAATATCGCGTTTAAATTTTGTTCTAAATTCAATTGCCATTTCCATTGCATGACAAACTGCCTCTACATCATCTGCATTTACGTGTAAAACGGGCGATAAAGTTACTTTTGCAATATCAGTACAATACGTGCTTGAGCGAGCATCTAAATAATTGGTAGTAAATCCAACTTGATTGTTTACTACAACGTGCACAGTTCCGCCAGTCTTATAACCGTTTAATTGTGCCATTTGAATTACTTCATATACAATTCCTTGACCAGCAATTGCAGCATCTCCATGTACTAAAATTGGTAAAATTTTAGAGTTATCTCCTTTGTATTTTTTATCAACTTTTGCTCTTACAATTCCTTCTACAACTCCATCAACAGTTTCTAAATGTGATGGATTTGGAACTAAATTCATTTTAATTGAATTGCCATCTTTGTATGTTTTGCTTAATGTTAATCCTAAATGGTATTTTACATCTCCATCTAAATCAACATCTTCAAAATCTTTTCCTTCAAATTCGTTAAATAATTCTCTAACAGGTTTTTTAAAAATATTAACCAATGTGTTTAAACGACCACGATGTGCCATTCCTAAAACACATTCTTTAACGCCGTATTTTTCTGCAGCATCTCTTAATAAAACACTTAATCCTGGAATTAATGCTTCACCACCTTCTAAAGAAAAACGTTTTTGTCCTACATATTTTGTTTGTAAAAAGCTTTCAAAACCAACAGCTTGATTTACTTTTTGAAGAATGTATTTCTTAGAATCTGAATTGTAGTTTGGTAAATTACTGTTTTTATTTAATCTGTTTTGCCACCATTTTAATTCATCTGGGTTGCGCAAATACATATATTCTACTCCAATAGAGTTGCAAAAAACATTTTCTAAATGCTCAATTATTTGTGCAAGTGGTTTTGGTCCAATTCCTAAAATTTCACCAGCACTAAAAACAGTTGCTAAATCATTTTGATTTAAACCAAAGTTTTCAATTTCTAAAGTAGGAGCATATTTTCTTCTTTCTCTAACCGGATTCGTTTTAGTAAAAAGGTGTCCACGAGTTCTATAACCGTTAATTAAATCGATTACTAAAAACTCTTTTCGAACCTCTTCTGGCACTTCAGTTGATATTTCTTCAGTATCAGTAAGTGAGTAATTCTCATTTGCTAGATCATAACCTTGAAAAAAACTTCTCCAACTTGGTTCAACTACATCTGGGTTTTTTAAATACTGCTCATATAAATCTCCAATAAAACCTGTATGTGCGGCGTTTAAAAACGAAAACTTGTCCATATATTTATTTAATACTTTTGGTATAAGAAAATAACTAGAGCAAAAATACAACTTTTGATAAAAACGAGCTTTATTTTTCTAATTTATTGAATGAAAATTTATTTGTTTTTTTTTGAAAAAAATTTGGAGGTTTTTCAAAAAGATTTATATTTGCACTCGCAAAACTTATAGTTTGCAAACTCCTCCTTAGCTCAGTTGGTTAGAGCATCTGACTGTTAATCAGAGGGTCCTAGGTTCGAGCCCTAGAGGAGGAGCAAAAAAGCCTTAACATCTGTTAAGGCTTTTTCTTTTTTAAAAGAAATACTTCTTTTAGTTTACTGATTTATGGTGCTGATTATTATTGATGTATAAAAAAAGAGCGCATAGTAACATGCGCTCTTTTTTTATAAATCTATTTCAATTAAGATTTCATTTCAAAATCTTCCATGAATTTAGTTGTATAATTCCCTGATAGATAATCTGGATGTTCCATCAATTGTCTGTGAAAAGGAATTGTTGTTTTAACTCCCTCAATTACAAACTCATCTAATGCTCTTTTCATTTTATTAATGGCTTCTTCTCTAGTTTGAGCAGTAACAATTAATTTTGCGATCATAGAATCGTAGTTTGGCGGAATCATATATCCAGCGTACACATGCGTATCCATTCTAACTCCATGTCCTCCAGGGGCATGAAATGTAGTAATTTTTCCAGGAGCTGGTCTAAAATTATTATGTGGATCTTCTGCGTTAATTCTACATTCTATTGAGTGTAACTGCGGAAAGTAATTTTTCCCTGAAATTGGAATTCCAGCAGCAACCAAAATTTGTTCACGTATTAAATCATAATTTACTACTTCTTCTGTAATTGGATGTTCTACCTGAATACGTGTATTCATCTCCATAAAATAGAAGTTTCTATGTTTGTCAACTAAAAACTCAACAGTTCCAGCACCTTCGTATTTAATATATTCAGCCGCTTTTACAGCTGCTTCTCCCATTTTCTCACGTAACTCATCAGTCATGTAAGGAGAAGGAGTTTCTTCAGTTAATTTTTGATGGCGACGTTGTACAGAACAATCTCTTTCTGATAAATGACATGCTTTACCAAAAGAATCACCTACAATTTGAATTTCAATATGTCGAGGCTCTTCAATAAGCTTTTCCATATACATATCATCATTTCCAAATGCCGCTTTAGATTCATGTCTTGCAGAATCCCATGCTTCTTTTAGATCTTCAGGTTTCCAAACAGCTCTCATTCCTTTTCCACCACCACCAGCTGATGCTTTTAACATCACAGGGTAACCAGTTTCTACAGCTGTTTTTTCACACTCTTCAAAAGATTCTATAACACCTTCACTTCCAGGAACACAAGGAACTCCAGCAGCAATCATGGTAGATTTAGCGTTTGCTTTATCTCCCATTCGATCAATCATTTCTGGTGATGCACCAATAAATTTTATATCATGTTCATCACACAGTTTAGAGAACTTAGCGTTTTCTGATAAAAAACCATATCCTGGGTGAATTGCATCTGCATTTGTGATTTCTGCAGCAGCAATAATATTTGGCATTTTTAAGTAAGATTCATTACTTGGTGCTGGACCAATACAAACAGCTTCATCTGCAAACTTAACATGTAAGCTTTCTTCATCTGCTTTGGAATAAACAGCAACTGTTTTAATTCCCATCTCTTTACAGGTTCTAATTACACGTAGTGCAATTTCACCTCTATTTGCGATTAATATTTTTTTAAACATTCTATTTTTGGCTTTTTGCTTTTTTGCTCTTAACTTTTGATAATTTGCTAAAAGATAAGAACTAGTAGCTATTAACTAAGAAGGGTCTACTAAGAATAATGGTTGATCAAATTCAACTGGAGTAGAATCATCAACTAAAACTTTTACGATTTTTCCTGAAATTTCAGACTCAATTTCGTTAAACAATTTCATTGCTTCAATTACACAAACGGTATCTCCAGAATTAATAGAAGAACCAACTTCTACAAACATTGGTTTGTCTGGTGAGGGTTTTCTGTAGAAAGTACCAATAATTGGAGACTTAATAGTTAAATAATTAGCGTTTTCATCAGTTGCTGGAGCAGCAGGAGCAGCTTGTGCAGGAGCTTCTGTTGCAGCAGGAGCAGCTTGTACTGGCATTTGTGCCATTGGGCTTGCTGCTTGTACAATTGTTGTTTCAGTTTTTGATGAACCCGTTTTTATGGTGATTTTTACATCATCCATTTCTAATTTCACTTCACTTGTACCAGATTTAGCTACAAATTTTATCAAATTTTGAATTTCCTTAATATCCATAATTCTTAAGATTTAATTGTTCGATTTTATGCGTTATATGCCCATTTTAAATAGATGGCTCCCCAAGTGAAACCACCACCAAAAGCGGCAAAAATTATATTATCTCCTTTTTTTAATTGACTTTCATAATCGGCTAATAATAAAGGTAAGGTTCCAGAAGTTGTGTTTCCGTATTTGTGAATATTTACCATTACTTTATCGTTTTCTAGACCAACTCTATTTGCAGTAGCTTCAATAATTCTGTTGTTGGCTTGATGTGGTGCTAGCCAATCAATATCTTCTTTTACCAAGTTGTTTCTGGTTAGCATTTTTTCAGCGACATCTGCCATGTTAGAAACTGCAAATTTAAAAACAGTTCTTCCTTCTTGATGTACAGAATGTTGTTTGTTTTTTAGCGTTTCTTCTGAGGTAGGTAAAATTGAGCCTCCAGCATCAATCTTTAAAAATTCTCTACCATCACCATCACTTCTTAAGTATTCATCTTGCAATCCAAGTCCTTCATTATTAGGTTCAAATAAAGCTGCGCCAGCTCCATCTCCAAAAATAATGCATGTGGCTCTATCTGTGTAATCTATAATAGAAGACATTTTATCGGCTCCAATTAATAAGATGTTTTTATATCTGCCAGACTCAATATAGCTAGATGCTGTTGACATCCCGTAAAGAAAGCTAGAGCAAGCTGCTTGTAAATCATAAGAAAATGCATTAGTTGCTCCAATTTTAGTTGCAACATAGGCTGCGGTTGAAGCGACAGGCATGTCTGGAGTAGCTGTTGCTACAATGACCAAATCTATGTCTAATGGATTTTTATTGGATTTTTCTAGTAGGTTTTCTGCGGCTTTAATAGCCATGTAAGAAGTTCCTTTTCCTTCTCCTTTTAGTATTCTTCGTTCTTTTATACCAGTTCTTGATGTAATCCATTCATCGTTGGTATCTACCATTGTTGCTAACTCATGATTGGTTAGAATATAGTCAGGAACGTATTTTCCTACTGCTGTGATTGCTGCAGTTATTTTTGTCATATTTTACCTTAATTAATTAGAAGGAAGTTTAAAAAAACAATAGCCAAAGAAATGAAAATTATTTTACATTTTTGGATAAAAGTGCTCAAAAACGTTTGTTTTTAGTTAAAAAACAAAAAAAACTCTCAAAAGTAGAGAGTTTTTATGTGTTTTATGTCTTTGTTACTATGCTTCTGCACCAGCAGATTCTAATACAATTTGACCTCTGTAGTATAATTTACCTTCGTGCCAGTGTGCTCTATGATATAAGTGAGATTCACCAGTTGTTGGGTCTACGGCAATTTGAGGAACGCTAGCTTTGTAATGAGTTCTTCTCTTATCTCTTCTAGTTTTCGATATTTTTCTCTTTGGATGTGCCATTTTATGTCTTTTTTTCTGTTATTAAACTTTTTAATTTATCCCATCTTGGGTCTACATTTTCTGTAGGTTTTTGTTCTTTTACTCTTAATTGTTCTAGTTTCTTTAATGCTTCAGACTCCATTGAGCCATCTAAAACTTTAGGATGAACTCTTTTTGAAGGAACTGATAATACAATCATTTCATAAATGTATTGTGCAACATTTACTTGAAACTCAGAATACGGAAGAATTAATATTTCCTCGTTTTCATCATTGTATTCTTCTCCGAATTTAACAATCAATTGTAAAGCAGCTTCAATCTCTTGATCAAAGATTTCTCCACTAACATCACAAGTTACATTAATTGTACCTTGTGCTTTAAAAGATAAATCTAAAAGCGTACTTTTTTTATCTAATGTTAATGTTACTTTAATATTGGCGTCAAAAAATTCGTCAAAATTATAAGCGTCAAAGAACGATTTTCCAATTTGATATTCAAATAAATGACTTTCATTCTTTAATCCTACATATTGGATGTTAAATTGTTTTAAGTCTTTCATCTACAAAATCAATTTGAGCGTGCAAAGATATAAAAATTTGTTTTATTTAATAAAGAATTTAAAAAAAAGAAATTTAAGTTAGTTATTTAACTTGAAGCACGTTAACGGTTAAGTTTTTATGTTCTTTTCTTTTTCTGAAAATCTCTATTGCTGTAAAGAGAGCTTCTTTAAATGATGAATGGTTGGCTTCGTTTTTTCCTGCTATTTCAAAAGCTGTTCCGTGGTCTGGAGAAGTTCTTATTTCTGATAAACCTGCGGTGTAATTTACGCCGTTTCCAAAAGATAATGCTTTAAAAGGAGCTAAACCTTGATCGTGATACATGGCTAAAATTCCGTCAAATTGTTTGTGAGTGTTCGAGCCAAAAAATCCATCAGCAGCATAAGGACCAAAAACTATTTTACCATTTTCTTTTATTTCTGATATAGTTGGTCTTATAATTTCATCATCTTCTTTACCAATTACACCTTTGTCTCCACAATGCGGATTCAATCCTAAAACAGCAATTTTTGGTTTGCTAATTCCAAAATCTTTTACCAAAGCTGTGTGCATTATTTCTACTTTCTTCTTAATCAATTCAGGAGTAATTGCATTAGGAATTTCAGAAATTGGTATATGACCTGTTATTAAGCCAACTCGTAATTTTTCTGAAATTAAAATCATTAAGCTTTCGCCATCTAATTTATCTTCTAAATATTCTGTATGACCAGCAAATTTGAACTCGTCAGATTGTATATTTTCTTTATTTATTGGTGCGGTTACTAAAACATCAATCTCCTTTTCTTTTAAATGTTTTACAGCAGATTCTAAAGATTTAAAAGCATATTTTCCAGATTCTCCTGTAGCTTTACCAATGTCTAATTTTACTTCTTCTTTCCAGATATTTAACAAATTTATTTTATTATTTGCAATTTGTTTTATAGAAGTAATTCCGTGAATTTGCGTTTGAGAATTTATTAATTTCTTGTGATAAGAAGCACTTTTTGTAGATCCAAAAATAACAGGTGTACAAAAATCTAGCATTCTTTTATCCTGAAAAGTTTTCAGAATAACTTCAATTCCAATTCCATTTAAATCTCCAATTGATATTCCAACAACTATTTTTTCTGATTTATCCATCATTTATGATTCAATATTATTAGTTTTGATTCAGCAAAAATAACTAAATAAAATTTAGAATCTATGTTTACTGGAATTATTGAAAGCTTAGGAGAAGTTACACAAATTGTTAAAGAAAAAGATAATTTACATCTAACAATTAAGAGTGATTTTACATCCGAATTAAAAATAGATCAAAGTGTTGCACATAATGGGGTTTGCTTAACTGTTGTTGCGATTCAGGACGATCAATTTACTGTAACAGCAATTAAAGAAACGCTTGATAAAACTACAATAGGTAATTTGGTTGTTGGAGAAAAAGTAAATTTAGAAAGAGCGATGAAATTGGGAGATCGATTAGATGGTCATATTGTGCAAGGTCATGTAGATGAAACTGCAATTTGTTCAAATATTTTAGAACAAAACGGAAGTACCGTTTTTACTTTTACGTATAGTAAATCTAGTGAAAACTTAACCATTGAAAAAGGTTCTATTACTATAAACGGAGTTAGTTTAACGGTTGTAAATTCTAAAGATTATGAGTTTAGTGTTGCAATAATTCCGTTTACAAAAGAGCACACAACATTTTATCAATTAAAAACTAATGATAAAGTAAATTTAGAGTTTGATGTTCTTGGTAAATACGTTGTAAAACTAAATGGAAAGAGAAATTAATTCTTTTTTAGTTTTTTAACACCTAAAATAATTCCAGAAGCAACTAAAAATAAAATCCCTCCGTCAATTGGTAAACCTGGTGGTGGTGGTGGTGGAATTGGAGGTGGAACTACTTGTCCAAATGTATATGTTGTACACATCAAGATAGTAATTAGTAATATTCTAGTTTTATATTTCACCTTTTAAGTTTTTGAAGACTATAACCATTGCAGTGAAGCAATTTATAACTCAAATATAGGGATTTAATTTAAATAAAAATAGTGGACCCACCAGGGCTCGAACCTGGGACCCTCTGATTATGAGTCAGATGCTCTAACCAACTGAGCTATGGGTCCTACTAAAGTTTGGCAAAATTACTACCTTTTTTGAATTACACCAAACTAAAAATACGTTTTCTTTATACGTTACGTGTCATTAACGCTTTTCCGAATTGTAATAATCCGTTTTTGGCATCTTCAGAAATGTTTATGTTTTCTAATACCGAAAAAGCTTTTTCGCTATAATTTTTAATTTGTTCTTTAATATGTGTCTGAATTTCGTATTTATTAAAGAGTTGTTTTACTTGTTTTATTTTTTCGTCGTTCTCTTCCAATTTAGATTGATATAAGTTATTTAATAAGTAAATATCTTCTTGAGAAGCTAACTTTAAAGACTTTAAATACAAATAGGTTTTTTTGTTTTCAATGATATCTCCTCCTACTTGTTTGCCAAAAGTTTCTGGATTTCCGAAAGTGTCTAAATAATCATCCTGTAATTGAAATGCAATTCCGAGATTTAGTCCAAAATCATATAAAATAGCTGCATCTTTTTCGTTAGCTT
>CAXICE010000053.1:0-10376 GCA_964022045.1 uncultured Polaribacter sp.
TCAAATAATTCACGTGCTAAAACTTTTGCTAATTGTGTTTTTCCAACTCCAGTTGAACCTAAGAAAATAAACGAACCAATGGGTTTGTTAGGATCTTTTAACCCAACTCTGTTACGTTGAATTGCTTTTACAACTTTAGTTACAGCTTCATCTTGACCAATTACTTTTCCTTTGATTAAGTTTGGTAGCTCACTTAAGCGACTGCTTTCTGCTTCGGCAACTCTATTAACAGGAATTCCTGTCATCATTGAAACGACTTCTGCAACATTCTCTTCAGTAACAATTTCTCTATTTAACTTAGAGTCTTCTTCCCATTGTTTCTGTGCTGAGTCTAAAGCTGCTTCAATGTTTTTTTCATCATCTCTTAATTTGGCAGCTTCTTCATATTTTTGTCCACTAACAGCTTTTGTTTTATTTGCGCGAATATTTTCTAATTCAACTTCTAAAGCTAAAACTTGTTGAGGTACAATAATATTTGTGATATGAATTCTAGATCCAGACTCATCTAAAGCATCAATTGCTTTATCTGGTAAATAACGATCTGTCATATATCGATTTGTTAATTTTACACAAGCCTCTATAGCATCATCTGTAAAATCTACATTATGATGTTCTTCGTATTTTTCTTTGATATTATGTAGAATCTGAATTGTTTCTTCAACACTTGTTGGTTCTACAATTACTTTTTGAAAACGACGTTCTAGAGCGCCATCCTTTTCGATATTTGTTCTAAACTCATCTAAGGTTGTAGCGCCAATACATTGAATTTCTCCACGAGCTAATGCGGGTTTTAACATGTTTGATGCATCTAAAGAACCCGTTGCGCCACCAGCGCCAACTATTGTATGAATCTCATCTATGAATAAAATGATGTCTTCATTTTTTTCCAATTCGTTCATTAATGCTTTCATGCGTTCTTCAAACTGTCCACGGTATTTTGTGCCGGCAACAAGACTAGCTAAGTCTAAAGAAACAATCCTTTTGTCAAATAAGATTCTAGAAACTTTTCTGTTTACAATTCTTAATGCTAATCCTTCTGCAATTGCAGATTTACCAACACCAGGTTCTCCAATTAACATTGGGTTGTTTTTCTTTCTTCTACTTAAGATTTGAGAAACACGTTCAATTTCTTTTTGTCGACCAACAACAGGGTCTAGTTTATTTGCTTCTGCTAAGGCTGTTAAATCTCTTCCAAAATTATCTAATACCGGTGTTTTAGACTTTTTTGAAGCTGCAGTGCCTTTTGGGGGTTGTTGTCCGTAAGGGTTTGATTTTTCTTCTGAAAATTCGTCATCAGAAGGTGTTTCTGCAGTTGGACTCATTGGTAATTCAGAGTCGTCTGTGTGTAATTGTTTGTATAGAGTTTTTGCTTGATCGTAATCAATGTACATTTTGTTTAGCAGCTTTGTTGTTGGGTCATTTTCATTTCTTAAAATGCATAACAATAAATGTGCTGTATCAATAGCTTCACTTTGATACAATTTAGCTTCTAAAAAAGTTGTTTTTAAAGCTTTTTCGGCCTGTCTTGTTAGGTGTAGGCTTTTTTTCTTTTCGCCAGTATCTGTAAAACTTATTGCTGCAGGATTTAATTTTTCAATTTTCTTGCGCATTAATTCTAAATCAACATCAAATGCAGTCATTATGTCAATTGCTTTGCCTTCTCCTTTTCTAATTAAACCTAATAGTAAGTGTTCTGTGCCTATGAAATCATGACCTAAACGTAAAGCTTCATCTTTACTAAAGGTAATTACATCTCGTACTCTTGGTGAAAAATTATCGTCCATATATCTGTGTATCTATAATTGTAAATTTAGTAGATTTTTTATTAAAAAATTACAAAAAAAGTGCCAGTTTAAAATAATTGCCAAAATGTCCTTTAACAATGGCTTAGAAAGGCTTGAAAATCAGCAGTATAAAAGTTGTTAAAAAATGTTTAAAAATGTTAATAACTATAAGCAATGAAAGAGTAATTTTTTTTGAGTGAAAAGGTAAAAATTGTATCTTGCTCGTTTAAGATTTTAGTATAAAAATTAATACATAAATATATATGACAGACGGAGAAAAATTGATTCCTATTAATATTGAGGAACAAATGAAATCTGCGTACATTGATTACTCAATGTCGGTTATTGTTTCTAGAGCTTTACCAGATGTAAGAGACGGTTTAAAACCAGTGCATCGAAGAGTTTTGTATGGAATGCATGAGTTGGGTATAAAAGCTACAGGTTCTTACAAGAAATCAGCAAGAATTGTTGGAGAAGTATTAGGTAAGTATCATCCACATGGAGATACATCTGTATATGATTCAATGGTGCGTATGGCTCAAAGTTGGAGTCAACGTTATATGATGGTTGATGGACAAGGGAATTTTGGTTCTGTTGATGGAGATTCTCCAGCAGCAATGCGTTATACTGAGGTTAGAATGCAGAAAATTTCTGAAGACATGCTGTCTGATATAGAAAAAGATACTGTAGATCATCGTTTAAACTTTGATGATACATTAGAAGAGCCAACAGTTTTACCAACTAGAATTCCTAATTTATTGGTAAATGGTGCTTCTGGAATTGCAGTTGGTATGGCAACAAATATGGCGCCACACAATTTAACTGAAGTTGTAAACGGAACATTAGCGTACATCGAAAATAGAGATATTGAAATTGATGAGTTAATGCAACATGTAAAAGCTCCAGATTTTCCAACTGGCGGAATCATTTATGGTTACGAAGGTGTAAAAGATGCTTTTCATACAGGTCGTGGACGTATTGTAATGCGTGCAAAAGCTGTAATTGAAGAAGTAAAAGGACGTGAATGTATTATCGTTACAGAGATTCCTTATCAGGTTAATAAAGCAGACATGATTAAAAAAACTGCTGAATTAGTAAATGATAAAAAATTAGAAGGAATTGCAAATATTAGAGATGAATCTGATAGAAACGGAATGCGAGTTGTTTACGTCTTAAAACGTGATGCAATTCCGAATATCGTATTAAATAAATTATACAAATACACTGCTTTACAAACATCATTCAGTGTAAATAATATTGCATTGGTAAATGGAAGACCAGAGCAATTAAACTTAAAACAATTAATTCATTATTTTGTTGAACACAGACACGAAGTTGTTGTTCGTAGAACAAAATTCGAGTTAAAGAAAGCAGAAGCAAGAGCACATATTTTAGAAGGATTAATTATAGCTTCAGATAATATTGATGAAGTAATTAAATTAATTCGTGGTTCTAAAAACGGTGATGAAGCTCGTGAGAAATTAATCGAACGTTTTGAATTGACAGAAATTCAAGCCAAAGCAATTGTAGAAATGCGTTTGCGTCAATTAACTGGTTTAGAGCAGGATAAATTGCGTGCTGAGTTTGATGAAATCATGAAAACAATCGCTGATTTAAAAGATATTTTAGAAAATGAACCAAGACGTTATCAAATTATTACAGACGAGTTAATTGCTGTAAGAGATAAATATGGTGATGCACGTCGTTCTCAAATTGAATATGCTGGTGGGGATATGAGTATTGAAGATATGATTCCTGACACTAAAGTTGTGGTTACAATTTCTAATGCTGGATATTTAAAAAGAACAAATCTTGATGAATATAAAGTTCAGAATAGAGGAGGAAGAGGTCAAAAAGGAGCGACAACTCGTAATGAAGATTTCTTAGAACATTTATTTGTGGGTACAAACCATCAATATATGTTATTCTTTACTCAAAAAGGAAAAGTATTCTGGATGCGTGTTTATGAAATTCCTGAAGGTGGAAAAAACACCAAAGGAAGAGCAATGCAAAACTTAATCAATATAGAACAAGATGATAAAGTTAAAGCATTCTTAGTAACACAAGATTTAAAAGACGAAGAATATATCAATAATAATTATGTAATCATGGCCACTAAAAAAGGTCAGGTTAAGAAAACATCATTAGAACAATATTCTCGTCCAAGAACAAACGGAATTAACGCAATTACCATTAAAGAAGGTGATGAATTGCTAGAAGCAAAGTTGACTAATGGTGAAAGCCAAGTAATGTTAGCGCTAAAATCTGGTAAATCAATCCGATTCGAAGAAGCAAAAACTCGTCCGATGGGAAGAACTGCTTCTGGAGTAAGAGGAATTACTTTACAGCATGAAAATGATGAGGTAATTGGTATGGTTGCTGTTAATGACGATGAAAGTAACATTTTAGTGGTTTCTGAAAAAGGATACGGAAAAAGATCTAATTTAGAAGACTATAGAATTACAAATCGTGGAGGAAAAGGTGTAAAAACTTTGAATATTACAGAAAAAACTGGAGATTTGGTGGCGATTAAAAATGTTACCGATGATGATGATTTAATGATTATCAATAAATCAGGTATTACAATTAGAATGGCTGTTGCAGATTTACGAGTTATGGGAAGAGCAACTCAAGGAGTTCGATTGATAAATATTAAAGATTCTGACAGTATTGCAGCTGTAGCAAAAGTACAGCATGAAGAGGAAGAAGAGGGATTAGAAGAAAATGAAACTGGCACAGAAGTTGACAATACATCAACAGAAAGTCAAGAATAATACGATTATTAAATTATAACAAAAATGAAAAAACAAATAATATTAGTAGCATTGAGCTTGTTTACCGTAACGGCTTTTGCTCAAAAGAACGAACTAAAAGCTGCAGAAAAAGCAATTAAAAAACAAGATTTTGCTTCAGCTGTTTCAGCAATTAATTCAGCTGAAAGTTTAATTGCAAATGCAGATGCAAAAACTAAATCTAAATTTTACTTTTTAAAAGCACAGGCTTATGGTGGTAAAAAAGATTATGAAAAAGCAGGTGAAGCTTATAATAAATTGTTTTCTTTTGAGAAATCGTCGAAGAAACGTTATACAGATAAAGCAATGCCAATGTATGACATCTTAAAGAATGAGGTTAATAAAAAGGCCTTTGCTTTTAATGATGCTAAAAACTACAAGGAAGCATCAAAGGCTTTTTATTTAAGATATCTCCTAGATAAAAAAGATACATTATTTCTATCTAACGCAGCTCAATTAGCTTTTCAAAGTGAAGATTTAGATTTGTCTTATAAATACTATGTTTTACTTAAAGATCTAGGTTATACAGGTATAAGAAAGGTTTACAGTGCTATTGATAAAGAAACAAATAAAAAAGTAGCTTTTAATTCTGAGAATGAAATGAATGTAATGATGAGATCTGGGAAATATAATAATCCTACGACCTCTAATTCAGTTTCAAAGAAAAATGATAATTTAAAATTCTTAACTACTATTTTAACCAAGCAAAAAAAGTTTAATGAAGCTATCATTTTAATTCAAGGTTTGCGTAATGAAGACCCAGATAATCTAGATCTATTAATGGCTGAAGCTTTTATTTATAATGATTTAAAGCAACCTGAAAAGTTTGAAGCATTAATGAAAGAGGCTACAGAGAAGGACCCTACAAATCCAGATTTGTATTTTAATATTGGAATTGTAAATTATAATGCTAAAAACATTGAGCAAGCAGAAAAGTATTTTGTAAAAACTCTTGAAATAAAAAACGATTACCCAAAAGGTAACTGGATGCTAGCAAATACACTTTTATTAAAAGATCCAGACCTGGTTTCAAAAATGAATGCTTTGCCTATTTCAGACACAAAGAATTATACGAAATATCAAAAAGCACGAAAAGATTTATTTACTAGAGTTTTACCAATTTTAATAAAAGCAGATCAAGAAGAAAGAAGTGAGTCTTCTGTTAGATTGTTAATTGGAGTTTATGAGCAATTAGAAATGTCTGATAAAGCTACAGAGTATAGAAAAGTATTAGAAACTTTGAAATAGTTTTTAAATAGAGAATAATAAAAAACCGAAACAATTTTGTTTCGGTTTTTTTTATGCTAAATAATTTTTTTGATAACTCTTAATTTGTGAGTGTGCCTCTTAGAATCTACGTTGTAAATACCGCTGTGATCTAATCTGTCAATTCTAACTTTACCATAAGAATGTATTATGTGATTGTCTTTCATGATAATACCAACATGTACAATTTTGCCTTCGTTGTCATCAAAAAAAGCTAAATCTCCTGGTTCACTTTCTTCTATAAAACTTAAAACATCTCCTTGACTTGCTTGTTGATTTACTTTTCTTAATAACTTATGTCCACACAATTTATAAACTATTTGTGTAAAACCAGAACTATCAATACCAAAAGGGGTTTTTCCACCCAAAAAATGAGGCGCATTTAAAAATAAAAAAGCTGTTTTTAAAATGAACTCTTTATCAAGTTTTTTATCGATAATAGAACCTTCAAACTGATACTCTTTTTTATTAATAAAAGTTTTTTTACTGCTGTAAAAAGGTAATGTTGCTCCAATTGGAATTGTTGATAAATTGCCATTTTCTTCAGTTAAAAAATCAATTAACTCACCAGATAAAATAGTCTTAGAATTAGACAACTCTAAGTAGCTTTCTTCATTGATTTCTTCAAATTGTTTGTTGTTGATATAGCCTTCGCAAGAATCAAAATGAATTCTAATTTTACTCCATTTTTTTCTTTTCTCTAGTACTTTAAAGTGTTCGCCAAAAAGCACTTGAGAAACCATTTCAGAATTATCTGAAGCTTCAAGCCTTAAAGGAACAATACTTAAATTACAAATGCCGTATAACAACTTATGAGTTTTGAGTTGAAAAAATTAGACTCTTTCAATAACCATTGCGCTAGCACCACCACCACCGTTACAAATTCCGGCTGCACCAATTTTAGCATCATTTTGTTTTAAAATAGATGTTAAAGCAATAATAATTCTTGCTCCAGAAACACCTAAAGGATGCCCTAAAGAAACAGCTCCACCATTTACATTTACTTTGTCAGAAGATAAGCCTAAGATTTTCATGTTTGCTAAACCAACCACAGCAAATGCTTCGTTTAATTCAAAATAATCTACTTCATCAATAGCAATATTTGCTTTTGCTAATGCTTTTGGTAAAGCCTTAGCAGGAGCAGTTGTAAACCATTTTGGCTCTTGTGCAGCATCTGCATAACTTTTAATTTTTGCAATCGGAGTAATATTTAATTCAGCAGCTTTTTCAGCAGACATTAAAACCAAAGCAGCTCCACCATCATTTATTGTTGATGCGTTTGCAGCTGTAACTGTTCCTTCTTTTGTAAAAGCAGCTCTTAAATTAGGGATTTTTTCCATCTTTACAGCCTTATATTCTTCATCTTCAGAAAAAATAACAGGCTCTCCACGACGTTGAGGAATCTCAACAGGAACAATTTCATCAGCAAATTTTCCTTCGCTCCAAGCTTTAGCAGAACGATTGTAAGATTCAATTGCAAAAGCATCTTGTTCTTCTCTAGAAAACTGATATTCTGTAGCACATTCATCAGCGCAAACACCCATTGGAATATGTTCATAGGCATCGAATAAACCATCCTTCTGCATTCCGTCTTCCATCTTAATTGGTCCAAATTTAGAACCTTTTCTTGCGTGTTGATAATGCGGAATTGAACTCATGTTTTCCATTCCTCCAGCAACAACAATTTCTGCATCACCTAAAGCAATTGCTTGTGCAGCTAACATAATAGATTTCATTCCTGAAGAACACACTTTATTAACTGTTGTACAAGGAACTGTATTTGGAATTCCTGCAAATATTGCTGCTTGTCTAGCAGGTGCTTGACCTAATCCGGCAGAAACAACATTTCCCATAAAAACTTCTTCAACCATTTCTGGTTTTAAATCAATTTTATTTAATGCTCCTTTAATGGCAACAGCTCCTAGTTTTGGAGCAGGAATAGAAGATAAACTTCCCATAAAACTACCAATTGGAGTTCTAGCTACTGAAACAATTACTACTTCTTTCATATCTATATATCTTAAATGTTTTGTACAATATTATTTATCTTGCGAAAATAACTATTTTATTGTGAGCAATAAAATATAAGACCGGCATTTCTCGCAGAAAGAATATAGTTAAATCTAATTTTTGTTGAAGTAACTATTTAAAGTAAGTTTGTAAATGCTTTCTTAGCAGCTAAAATTAAATTGAATGAGTAAATTTATTAATAAAGTATATAAAAATAATGCTATTGTTTACAAGGTGTTATTGTTTTTAATTACTGTAGTTTCTATTGTGTATTTATTTCCGAAAGGAGGACAGTTTAAGTACGATTTTAATAAAGGAAAACCTTGGCAGTATGATAACTTATATGCAAGTTTTGATTTTTCTATTCAGAAAAGTGATGAAGAAATAGAGCAAGAAAAACAAAACCTTACAAGAAATAATAAGCAGTATTTTGAATATGATAATGTGATTGTTTTAGCAGCAAAAACAAATTTCACTAATAAGATAAATTACATTCAAGAAAACGATTCAATCGAATCTCAACAAATGTTACGCTTAATTTCTATTGGAAATGATGTAATCAATCAAGTTTATAAATACGGATTTATTGAGGCCGCAAGTCAAGGAAAGGTTTTTAATGAAAATGAAATCATATACTTGCGTAACGACAATGAGGTTACTGAATTTGCATATAATAAATTACTTGTTTATAAAGAGGTGCTAGAGCTTATTACCGAAAGTATTGGCACTGCTCCTTTGGGGTACGCAGAGAATCAATTGTTAAACACTTTGTTGGAAGTTTTAGAGCCAAATGTGGGTTATGATACAGAATTTACACAGAAAGCCTTAGAAGAATCATTTAAGAACATCTCATACACAAAAGGATTAATTACTACAGGTGAATTAATTATTTTAAAAGGTGATATTGTTGAAGGAAGAAAATTTGAAGTGTTAAATTCATTAAAAAAAGAATCTGAATCTAAAGTTTGGACAGAGTCTAATTATTTATGGATTGTTTGTGGTTACTCAATTTTAGTATCATTAGCAATGTTGATGTTACTACTTTTTCTAAAGAAATCACGCGTAGAGATTTATCAGAATAATAATAAAGTAACCTTTATCTTTTTCAATGTTTTCTTAATGATATTAATACAAACATTGGTAATTAAATACAACTCAGACTATTTATATGTAGTTCCATTAAGTATTTTACCAATTGTATTAAAAGCTTTTTTTGATGCTAGATTAGGTTTGTTTGCACATGTGTTAACTGTTTTGTTATTAGGGTTTATTGTTCCAAATAGTTTTGAGTTTATCTATTTGCATATTATTGCAGGAATTGTTACAATTTTATCAGTCTCAGAACTGTATAAAAGGGCTAATTTATTTATTTCAATAGGTCAAATAACTATCATTTATATGATAACGTATTTTGCGTTTTCAATTATTAAAGAAGGAAATGCTTCTCAAATAAATTGGGAATATTTTATGTTGTTTTCTGCAAACGGCTTATTGTCATTTTTGTCATTGTTCTTTATTTATATGTATGAAAAAATCTTCGGATTGGTTTCTGATGTTACACTATTAGAATTATCAAACACTAACACAAAACTATTAAGAGAATTAAATGAAAAAGCTCCAGGAACATTTCAACACTCAATGCAAGTAGCAAATCTAGCAGAAGCAGCAGCAAATGAAATCGATGCAAACTCTATGCTGGTTAGAACTGGTGCATTGTATCATGATATTGGTAAAATGTTAAATCCGATGTACTTTATAGAAAACCAATCTACTGGTGTAAACCCACACAACGATTTATCGCCAAAAGATAGTGCGCATATTATTATAAATCACGTAATAAAAGGAATTGAGTTAGCAAAAGAATATAGATTACCAGATCGAATAATTGATTTTATTAGAACACATCATGGTACTAGCTTGGTCTATTATTTTTACATGAAAGAACAAGAGTTAAACCCTGAAGAAAAGGTAGATATTTCTAAATTTCAATACCCAGGGCCAATTCCGTTTTCAAAAGAAACAGCAATTTTAATGATTTGTGATGCAGCAGAAGCAGCGACAAAAAGTATAAAAAACCCAACTGCACAATCTATTGATGTCTTAATTGATAAAATTGTAGAAAAACAAAAATCTGATAATCAATTCATTAATTCAGATATTACTTTTAGAGAAATTGAGAAGATAAAAAAAGTAGTTAAAAAGAAATTGATGAATATGTACCACCTAAGAATTGAATATCCAGATTAGTATTTATTTTTTAGAAAAAACTTTAAAAAAGGTTGCGAAATTGTATTTGTAATCATACATTTGCACTCGCAATTTTTAATTAATACTTAAGTATTGTTAAGGAGAGGTGCCAGAGTGGTAATGGAGCAGATTGCTAATCTGTCGACGGGTAACTGTCGCCAGGGTTCGAGTCCCTGTCTCTCCGCAAAATTTTGCAAACTCGGGGTGTAGCGTAGCCCGGTCATCGCGCCTCGTTTGGGACGAGGAGGTCGCAGGTTCGAATCCTGCCACCCCGACA
>CAXICE010000054.1:0-10356 GCA_964022045.1 uncultured Polaribacter sp.
GAAGTTGATGTTGTTAGAAAAAGGATTCAACTCGCTCTTAAGAAATAAATTTATTAGCTTTTTTTCTTATCACATCTCCAATTGTAGTGTTTTCAATCTTACTTTCTAACCAAGATAAAATATCTAAATATAAGAAAGCACGTTTTTCATAAGGGTGATTTTCGAATTTTTTCAAACGCTTGTGAATCTTCTTTAACTCACGTTTTATTTCATGAGGATAGACATCACTTAATGCTCTTATCGAATCTATAAATTCCTTTTGTACGGCTTGGAGATTTTCCATTTTTAATAAAAACTTATACGTGTCTTTAAATTGTCTTTCGAGATGATAATCCAAACCACATTCGTAATGAGCAATTAAATTTAACACCCTAGCAAAACATTGTAAATCTTCTCCTGCACTTAAATTTTTAGAATTAATAATTTTACTTAAATAATCTATACATTGTCTATTTTCTCCCATTCCAAAATACAAGCAAGCAATTTTATAATATAAAATAGAAATATGATGTAGATCTAAACGAGCTCCAAAAAAAGCAATCTCAGCATTAATTTTACTTGCCAAATATTCTCCTTCTTTAAAGGTACCTTCCATAAAATGTAAATGCAATTGATTGGCTGTTCGATACTGAAAAATCAACAACTCAGTATTACCATTTAACGGAATAACTTCATTTTTGATTTCATCTTCGAAATACGTTAGCTCTTTTGTAAATTTGGAATAATGCTTTAAAAAAAACAACGATTCAAGTAAATAGTTTTTCCCTTTTAAATAAAAGACAGGATGTAATGAAATTAACTTTGGATTTTCTTTAAAAAGCTCCATCCATTTATGAGAATATTTATAACACATCAAAAAATCTTGTGTTAGAAAGCTTTTCCAAACAAATGTTTTATACAGCCACAGTTTTTCTCTAAATCCTAACTTTGTAATATCATATTTAGGTATTCTGGCATCAAAATAACTATTTATTTTCTCAAACTCTTCATCATTTTTAGCAGGTCCCGATTTTAATAAAATACTATACAACTGCAGTGACAAGTTTGACAACTTACTTGTAATAACATTTTGTAGGCTTAATTCTTTTGCTTCTTTAGCAAGCTCATCTGCTCTTGTACTTACACTTCTTGTAATATACTGTGTTTCAATCACCTTTTCAAGTTCAACAATTTCATAAGCAATATTTTTTTCTTCATTATCAATTGCCATAGATTTGGCCTTCTCTAACAATTTTAAACTCTGTTTATACAATCCTTTTTGATACAAAACCGTTGCAAAATCTAATTGCTCTCTAAGTTGAACTCTTGTATTTTGATGTGATGGATTTAATCGTAAACTAATTAAAAGCTGTCTATATAAATGTGCTTTTAAATTTGATAACTGCTGTTTTGTAACAATTCTACTTTCAATAATTTGATGCTCATCATATTGTTTTTGCTTATCTAATAATTTAAATAAAGAAAAAAACTTAGCATCAGTATTTCCTCCTAACCTACCTACATATAAATTAAATTGTCTTTTTTCTGATTTAGACAAGGATTTAATCAATACAAATAACGCATCGTTTTGATTACTGGCTAGTGTAAATGACTTATTCATAAAATTTTGATTACCAGTTCTTTAATCTAAATTTACTCTATTTAAACATCGTAAAAGAAGCTTAAAAATTCCTTTACTTAGAAAAGCCAATATATAAATTTGAATTAGATAAAAAAACGAAATAGCAATCATGCAAGATCATAAAGTCCAAATTTTTGATACAACTCTTCGAGATGGAGAGCAAGTTCCAGGCTGTAAATTAGACACAAATCAAAAATTAGTTATTGCTAAAAGATTAGATTTATTAGGCGTAAATGTAATAGAAGCAGGTTTTCCTGTTTCTAGCCCTGGTGATTTTAATTCTGTTTCAGAAATAGCTAAGATTGTAAAAAATGCTACAGTTTGTGGTTTAACAAGAGCTGTTGAAAATGACATCAAAATTGCTGCAGAAGCTTTGAAGTATGCTATGTCTCCGAGAATTCATACTGGAATTGGAACTAGTGATTCTCATATCAAATTTAAATTTAACTCAACCAAAGAAAAAGTAATTGAACGCGCTGTTTCCGCAGTTTCGTATGCTAAATGTTTTGTAAATGATGTAGAATTTTATGCAGAAGACGCCGGTAGAACAGATAATGTTTTTTTAGCAAAAGTTTGCGAAGCAGTAATTAAAGCTGGTGCAACTGTATTAAACATTCCTGATACAACTGGCTATTGCTTGCCAGAAGAATACGGAGCAAAAATAAAATATTTACGAGAAAATGTAAAAGGAATTGAAAATGTAATTCTTTCTTGTCATTGTCATAATGATTTAGGAATGGCAACTGCCAATTCTATTGCTGGAGTAATTAATGGTGCTCGTCAAATAGAATGTACTATAAACGGAATTGGAGAACGCGCAGGAAATACGGCTTTAGAAGAAGTTGTAATGGTTTTGAAACAGCATCCGTATTTGAATTTACAAACAGATATCAACACAAAATTATTGTACGACACAAGCATCATGGTTCGAGAAAAAATGGGAATGCCAGTACAACCAAATAAAGCAATTGTTGGTGCAAATGCCTTTGCACATAGTTCAGGAATTCATCAAGACGGTGTCATAAAAAACAGAGAAACATACGAAATTATGAATCCTGAAGAAGTTGGCGTTACAGAAAGTGCAATTGTTTTAACAGCAAGAAGTGGTAGAGCAGCATTGGCTTACAGAGCAAAAAAAATCGGGTATGAATTGACAAAAATTCAATTAGATTCTGCCTATTCAAATTTTTTACAAGTTGCAGATCAACAAAAAGAAGTAAAAGATAACGACATACATTTAATTATGAAAAATATTAATGAAATCTCAAAAATTGCTATAGCGTAATGGGAAAAACATTATTTGATAAAGTTTGGGATGCACATGTGGTTGACACCATAGAAAATGGCCCTCAAATATTATATATTGACAAACATTTAATTCATGAAGTTACAAGTCCACAAGCTTTTAATGAATTAGAACAAAGAGGAATACCAATTGCAAGGCCAGACAAAATTGTAGCTACTGCAGATCATAATACACCAACTGTAAATCAACATTTACCAATTAAAGATGCACTGTCTAGAAATCAATTAGAACAATTAGCAAAAAACTGTAAAAAAAATAACATTTCGTTATACGATTTAGGTCATAAAAATAACGGAATTGTACATGTAATAGCTCCTGAATTAGGGTTTACTCAACCAGGAATGACTATGGTTTGTGGAGATTCTCACACATCTACACACGGCGCTTTTGGCACGATTGCATTCGGAATTGGAACCAGTCAAGTTGCACAAGTATTTGCAAGTCAATGTTTATTATTACAAAAACCCAAAAGTTTACGAGTTAACGTAAACGGAAAACTAAAGAAAGGTGTTTTACCTAAGGATGTAATCTTATATATCATCTCAAAATTAGGAACCAACTCTGGCACAGGTTATTTCTGTGAATATGCAGGAAATGTTTTTGAAGAAATGACCATGGAAGGCAGAATGACCGTTTGTAATATGAGTATTGAAATGGGTGCTCGTGGAGGAATGATTGCTCCAGATCAAACAACTTTTGATTATGTTAAAGGGAAAGAATATGCTCCAAAAGGAGCCGATTTTGATAAAAAAGTTGCGTATTGGAAAACATTACCTTCAGATAACGATGCTGTTTTTGATCAAGAATACTCCTTTGATGCTGCTGATATTCAACCAATGAGTACTTACCGAACAAACCCTGGAATGGGAATAAAAATCACGGAAAACATACCTAATTTAAATGACAGTTCTTTTGAAAAATCATTAGAATATATGAATTTTAAAAAAGGAGAAAGCTTAATAAACAAACCCATTAATTATGTGTTTATTGGAAGTTGTACCAACTCAAGAATTGAAGATTTTAGAATTGCTGCAGATTTTGTAAAAGGAAAACAAAAAGCAGAAAATGTAAATGCTTGGTTGGTTCCTGGTTCTCAAAAAGTTGCTAAACAAATTTCTGAAGAAGGTTTACAAAATATTTTTGAAGATGCAGGCTTTGTGTTAAGACAACCTGGTTGTTCTGCTTGTTTAGCTATGAATGATGATAAAATTCCGGAAGGTGAATATTGTGTTTCAACATCAAACAGAAACTTTGAAGGAAGACAAGGACAAGGTTCAAGAACCATTTTAGCGAGTCCTTTGGTAGCAGCAGCAACTGCTGTTGAAGGAAAAATTATTGACATCACAAAACATTTAAATTAATGGAAAAGTTTACAAAATTAACATCGAAAGCTGTTCCGTTAGCAACTGAAAACATTGATACTGATCAAATTATTCCTGCTCGCTTTTTAAAAGCTACAGACAAAGTAGGTTTTGGAGATAACGTGTTTAGAGATTGGCGTTTTCATAAAGACGGAAGTATTAATCAAGAATTTGCTTTAAACAACCCAAAATATAGCGGAAGTATTTTAGTTGCAGGAGATAATTTCGGATGTGGATCAAGCAGAGAACACGCTGCTTGGGCGTTAGTTGGCTATGGATTGAAAGTAATTGTAAGTAGTTTTTTTGCAGATATTTTTAAAGGAAATGCATTAAACAATGGGTTATTACCTGTACAAGTTTCTGAAAAATTTTTAAAGAAGTTAATCGCTTACACTGAAGAAAATCCAACATCAGAAATTACAATAAATTTAGAAGAACAAACCATCAATTCAGAGATTGGAGAAGAATCATTTGACATTAATCCGTACAAAAAAACTTGTATGATTAATGGCTATGATGATATTGATTTTTTAATCAGTAATAAAGAAAAAATAAATGCCTTTGAGGCAACATTATAAGAAATATGAAATATACTATTGCTGTAATTCCTGGAGACGGGATAGGACCTGAAGTAACTGAACAAGCAAAAAAAGCATTGAATGCTGTTGCTGATGTTTATGATCATACTTTTATATACAAAGAAGCATTAATGGGAGCTTGTGCAATAGATGCTACAGGAAACCCATTGCCTGATAAAACATTAAAAAATTGCCAAAAATCTGACGCTATTTTATTTGGATCAATTGGTCATCCAAAATATGACAATGATCCTACTGCTAAAGTTAGACCAGAACAAGGTTTGTTAAAACTGCGAAAAGAACTTGGGTTGTTTTGTAATGTAAGACCTGTAAAAGCATACGATCAATTAATTAATAATTCTCCTTTAAAAAAAGAAATTATAAAAGGAACCGACATTTCTATTTATAGAGAATTGACAGGTGGAATTTACTTCGGAATAAAAGAATTAAGTGATGATGGACAAATTGCTTTTGATGGCTGCTCTTATTCAGTTGAAGAAATTGAACGTATTGCGCATTTGGCTTTTAAGGAAGCGCAAACTCGCAGAAAAAAATTGACATTAGTTGACAAAGCGAATGTATTAGAAACTTCAAGATTATGGAGAAAAACGATAACAGAATTAGCTAAGCAATATCCAGAAGTTGAATTAGATTTTTTATTTGTTGATAATGCAGCGATGCAACTAATTTTAAATCCGAAGCAATTTGATGTCATCTTAACAGAGAACTTATTTGGAGATATTATTTCTGATGAAGCAAGTGTAATTGGAGGATCTATTGGCTTGTTAGCTTCTGCATCTGTAGGAAAAGAGAACGCGTTATTTGAACCAATTCACGGTTCATTTCCACAAGCAACAGGAAAAGGTATTGCTAATCCATTAGCTTCAATTTTATCAGCAGCTATGCTATTACAACATTTAGGATTATATAAAGAAGCAAACGCAATTGAAAGAGCAGTAGAAAAATCTTTAGTATTAGGAATTACAACTGAAGACTTGAATAAAGAAAACCCTTTTTCAACATCAAAAGTTGGTGACTTTATAGCTGATTACATAGAACATCAAGACGATAGTAATTTAAATTTTCAAAACATTTATACAGGGCAAAGCACTATTATTTAGTCTAAAAAAACTATTATATTTTATCCTAATTGCTCTTTTATTTTTTTCTCAAAAAATTTGACGTATTATTTTCTAATAAATCAGACAAGATTTTATCGTTTGTTTTTGTACTTCTAAATGCAACCAACGTTCGGATAGAAAAAGTACGCAATGCATCGTAAACACTTAATGTACTTACAGCAGAATCTTTTCGCCCAACAAAAGGCAACACATCTGGTCCCCGTTGGCATTTTGTATTGATATTAACTCTACAAACTTGGTTTACCAACGAATCAATTAATGGGGCTAAAGAAGCTGGATTGTTGCTAAACAGACTTACTTGTTGTCCGTAATTTGAGTTTGAAATGTATTCTAAAGGTTCATCAATATTTTTGAAAGAAAGAATTGGAACTACAGGTCCAAATTGTTCTTCATGATACACTTTCATGGTTTCGTTTACTGGAAATAAAACCGCAGGATTTACAAAACTTAACGTTGTTTTCCCTCCATTTTCATTCAAAATAGTTGCGCCTTTTTTTGTAGCGTCATCAATTAATTCTTGAATGTAATTTGGTTTATTTGGCTCTGGCAAAGGCGTAATATTTACATTTTTGTCCCAAGGTAAACCGCAATTTAATTTCTGAACTTCTTCTACAAATTTTTGATTAAATTCTTCAACAATATCTTGATGAACAAACAATATTTTTAACGCCGTACAACGTTGTCCGTTAAAAGCTAAAGAACCCAAAACGCATTCTTTTACCGCCAAATCTAAATCGCAATCTGGCATAATAATTCCAGGATTTTTTGCTTCTAAACCCAACACCAAACGCAATCGGTTTTTCTTTGGATGATATTCTTGTAAAATATTTGCCGATTTACTATTTCCAATCAATGCCAACACATCAATTTTTCCGGATTTTAAAATTGGAGTTGCCAAAGTTCTTCCGCTTCCGTAAATAATATTTACAACGCCTTTTGGAAAACATTTTTGAAACGCTTTTAACAAAGGTGATAATAATAAAATTCCGTGTTTTGCAGGTTTATAAATGGTTGTATTTCCCATAATTAAAGCAGGAATCAACAAACAAAAAGTTTCGTTTAACGGATAATTATACGGACTTAAACACAACACAACACCTAAAGGAGCTCTACGAACTTGCGCTAAAATTCCGTTATGATTTTTAATCTCAGAATGTTTTTGATCCATTTCTCTCAAATTAGAAATGGTATCGTTTATATAGTCAATTGTTCTGTCAAATTCATTGCAAGATTCTTCGTATGGCTTTCCTATTTCCCACATCAACCAGTTCACAACTTCGTCTCTTGTTTCTAACATCATTTCTGTGAAGTTTTCTATACAAGAAATGCGCTCTTCAACTTTCATTGTTGGCCATTCTCCTCTTCCTTTATCGTATGCATTACAAGCAGATTCTAAAGATGCCAATGCTTCTTTTTCTGAAAGATTTGGAATGGTTCCTAATAATACTTGCTCCAATTCTCCTTCTCTCTTTTTTTGATAAATTGGCGAAAAAACCGATGCAGTTTCTCCTTTCCATTCTTTCAGTTCGCCATTTATCAAATAGGTTTTTTGGTTGTATGGTTTTTGAAAAATGTATTTCTCTGGAGTTGAATTATTTGTAAAAATATTTTTCAATAGAAATCTAAAATTAAATTTAATGCAAGTTATATCAAATATTGAAATAAATCAGGTTTATCATTCAAATAATCGCCATAGAAATTTCTTTCTTTCATTCGCTGGATTAATGGTTCTAAATCTGAGCTATTTTTTAATTCAACACCTACAATTGCAGGTCCTTTTTCACGATTATGCTTTTTAGAATATTCAAAGTGTGTAATATCATCTTGTGATCCTAAAATGTCTGCAACAAACTCTTTTAAGGCTCCTGCTCTCTGTGGAAAACGAATAATGAAATAATGTTTCAATCCGTTATATAACAATGCTCTTTCTTTAATTTCTGCAGTTCTTGTGATGTCATTATTAGATCCACTAACAACACAAACAACATTCTTCCCTTTAACTTCATTGACATAAAAATCTAAAGCTGAAATTGTTAAAGCTCCTGCAGGTTCCACAACAATCGCGTCTTTATTGTATAAATCTAAAATTGTCTGACACACTTTCCCTTCTGGAACTGTAATCATTTGATCAAGATTTTGTTTACAAATTTCAAAAGTAAGATTTCCAACTTGTTGTACTGCCGCACCGTCTACAAATTTCTCAATCTTTGGTAGGTACACGTTTTTATTCTGCTCAAAAGCAGTTTTCATTGAAGGGGCGCCTTGTGGTTCTACGCCAATAATTTTTGTTTTTGGAGAAAGTGTTTTAAATACTGTTGACAAGCCAGAAGCTAATCCACCACCACCAACAGGAACAAAAACATAATCTATTGGTTCATTAACTTGTTCTAATATTTCTAAGCCAACTGTACCTTGTCCTTCAATAATTTTAGGATCATTAAAAGGGTGTACAAAAGTTTTTCCTAACAATTCACATTCAAGTGCTGCTTGTTTTTGAGCATCATCAAAAGTATCTCCAACTAATTTTACTGTTACATAATCTCCTCCAAACATTTCTACTTGTTCCAACTTTTGTTTTGGTGTTGGAGTCGGCATAAAAATAGTTCCGTGAATTTTTAATTTATGACATGCAAAAGCAACACCTTGAGCATGATTACCTGCACTTGCACATACAATTCCGTTTTGCAACTCTTTTACTGATAAAGAGCTAATTTTATTAAAAGCACCACGAATTTTATAGGAACGTACTTGTTGTAAATCTTCTCTTTTTAGTAAAACATTTGCTCTCAATTTTTTAGAATAATTGATGTTTTGAGTTAAAGGAGTTACTGTAACTACATCTTTCAATGCAGTTACAGCTTCCTTAATATCAATTAATTTTGGATAGTATGTTGTTGTTTTGACACTCATTTGATAATACTAAATTGATTTCATCGCAGTCATTGAAGCTCTTAAAACAGCACCAACTTTTTCAACTTTATGTTCTCTTATTGCTTTGTTTACAACTATTAATTCTTGATTATCTGCATCATTAACTGAGCTAAATTGTTTACCAATAATATCTGTTTTTACGGTTTTCATAAAATCAGTCAATAAAGGTTTACATGCATGGTCAAATAAATAACATCCGTATTCTGCTGTATCAGAAATTACACGGTTCATTTCATATAATTTTTTACGGGCAATCGTATTTGCAATTAATGGTGTTTCGTGTAATGACTCATAATATGCAGACTCTGCTATAATTCCAGAATCTGTCATCGCTTCAAAAGCTAATTCCACTCCAGCTCTTACAAAAGCAACTAATAAAGTTCCATGATCAAAATATTCTTGTTCAGAAATTTCTTGCGTAGTAACTGTTGTTTTTTCAAAAGCTGTTTCTCCTGTTGCTGCTCTCCAAGACAATAAATTTTTATCATCATTTGCCCAATCTTCCATCATTGTTTTAGAAAAATGACCCGACATGATATCATCCATATGTTTTTGAAATAACGGACGCATGATGTCTTTTAACTCTTCAGAAACTGCAAAAGCTTTTAATTTAGCAGGATTTGATAAACGATCCATCATGTTTGTAATTCCACCATGTTTCAAAGCTTCCGTACTCGTTTCCCAACCATACTGAATTAATTTTGCAGCATAACCTGGTTCAATTCCTTCTTCAACCATTTTATCAAAAGATAAGATAGCTCCGGTTTGTAGAACTCCACATAAAATGGTTTGTTCTCCCATTAAATCAGACTTTACTTCTGCAACAAAAGACGATTGTAAAACTCCTGCTCTGTGTCCGCCAGTTCCAACAGCATATGCTTTTGCTTGTTCCAATCCTTTTCCTTGAGGATCATTTTCTGGATGCACAGCAATTAATGTTGGCACTCCAAATCCTCTTTTATATTCTTCTCTTACTTCAGAACCTGGACATTTAGGCGCTACCATAATTACAGTTAAATCTTCACGGATTTGCATTCCTTCTTCAACAATATTAAAACCATGAGAATACGATAATGTTGCTCCTTTTTTCATCAAAGGCATTACTGCATTTACAACGTTTGTATGTTGTTTATCTGGAGTTAAGTTCAATACTAAATCTGCTGTGGGTACTAACTCTTCATAAGTACCTACATTAAATTTGTTTTCGGTTGCGTTTACAAACGATTGTCTTTTCTCTGCAATAGCTGCTGCTCTTAATGTATAAGAAATATCCAATCCAGAATCTCTCATGTTTAATCCTTGGTTTAGTCCTTGTGCACCACAACCAACAATGACAATTTTCTTTCCTTTTAATGCTTCAACGCCATTTTCGAATTCTGAAGACTCCATGAATCTACATTTTCCTAATTCTGTTAAT
>CAXICE010000055.1:0-10346 GCA_964022045.1 uncultured Polaribacter sp.
TAAGTTTCCAATTAACTGTACTTTGTTTCTTAACGTATTCATAAGATAAGGTTTTGTGTACGCAACTTTTTTTTGTTTTGTACTGATTAAAATTATTTTTTGTTTTGATACTGAAACAAGCTCAGCATTTTCAACATGGCAAAGATGCGACCGATTCCAAGTTTTATTCGGTTAAAAAGCGCTTACTTTCGTATGTAAACGTTTGTAGTCGTTTGTAAATGATTTTTTAGTACCTTTATAATCAGTAAAATAAATGAAGATGGAAACAAAACAATGTTTAGAATGTGGTGAAAAAATAATTGGTAGAATTGACAAAAAATTCTGTACAGATTATTGCCGAAATAGCTACAACAACAAAGTAAATAAAGAAAGTAAAAACTTAATTAGAAATACGAATAATCGACTTCGAAAAAACTATAAAATTTTATCAGAATTAAATATTTCTGGCAAAACAAAAGTGACACGAACTAAATTATTTGACAAAGGATTTGATTTCAACTATTTTACATCTATCTATAAAACCAAAACCGGAAACGTATACTTTTATTTATACGACCAAGGATATTTGGCGTTAGAAAACGATTATTTTTTATTAATCAAAAGAGAAATATAAACGCTTTATCATTTTAAAAATGAGCAAACTATCTAAATATTAGTACTTTTATAAAAACCTTTTTCCATGAAAAAATACGCTCCAATTATATCTTTTCTAATTATTGTATCAGTAATCTATTGGAGTTTTGCTGATATGTTGCCTTCGTATTCTGAAAATAAAACGGTAACAAAAACCGAATTTTCAATAAATAATGCACTTGCACATTTAAAAGAAATTTCTAAAACCACACATTATACCGGTTCAGAAGATCACATAAAAGTTCAAAATTATATTGTAAACGAACTAAAAAAACTTGGCTTACAACCAGAAATTCAACAACAAGTTTCTATTAATAATAAATGGCGAGCTGCTACTAACAATGCCAATATTATTGCCACAATAAAAGGTAGCGAAGTTGGCAAATCATTAGTGTTATTATCGCATTACGATTCAAACCCACATTCTTCTTTAGGCGCAAGTGATGCCGGTTCTGGCGTGGTAACAATTTTAGAAAGTGTCCGTGCATTTTTAGCAAAAAATAAAACTCCAAAAAACGATATTCATATTGTAATTACTGATGCCGAAGAATTAGGACTTTTAGGAGCAAAAGCTTTTGTGGATAAACATCCGTTAGCAAAAAATGTTGGATTGGTTTTAAATTTTGAAGCACGCGGAAGCGGCGGACCAAGTTATATGTTGATGGAAAGCAACGGTAAAAACAGTAAATTATTGACTGAGTTTATCAAGGCAAATCCGACGTATCCAGCAGCAAACTCATTAATGTATAGCATTTATAAAATGTTGCCAAATGATACCGATTTAACCGTTTTTAGAGAAAATGGAAATATTAACGGATTTAATTTTGCGTTTATTGGTGATCATTTTGATTATCATACAGCACAAGATTCTTACGAAAGATTAGACAGAGAAACATTGTTGCATCAAGCAGATTATTTAATGACGACATTAAATTATTTTGCCAATTCTGACTTGTCAAATTTAGAAAGCACAAAAGATCACATCTACACAAACTTTCCATTTACAACCTTATTACATTACCCGTTTTCGTGGATTTTACCCATGTTAATTGTGGCTTTCTTACTATTACTTGGCATTTTATTCTTTGGTATTGCGTTGAATAAAATCACCATAAAAGGTTTACTTAAAGGCTTTACACCGTTTACAATTTCTTTAGTTGTTTGTGTTGGAATTTCATTTTTTTTATGGAAAGGAATTCTTTTAATTCATCCGCACTATAATGATATTTTACACGGATTTACTTATAATGGATATGAATATATTGCCGCTTTCGCTTTGTTAAATATTTGGCTACTTTTTAAAATTTACAGACCATTTTTTAAGAAATATTCTGGAGCAGATTTAGTTGTTGCTCCACTAATTTTTTGGTTGATAATAAATGTGTTAATTTTTATCTATTTAAAAGGCGCAGCCTATTTTATAATTCCGGTTTATTTTGCTTTGTTAACTTTAGGAATCTTTATTTTTATTGATACAAAACGAACTACAAAAATTGCAGTTTCAACCATTTTAGCCATTCCCATTCTCTATATTTTTGCGCCGCAAATAAAAATGTTCCCTGTTGGTTTAGGCTTAAAAAACTTGTTTATAAGCGGATTATTTTTGGTGCTGATTTTCGGATTAATGATACCAATTTTTGCATCGTACAAATCAAGAAAAACCTTGGTTAAAATTATTGGATTTGCAACACTTTTCTTTTTTGGATTTGCAACTTACAATAGCGGATTTAATGAAGAGAATAAAAAACCAAACAGTGCTGTTTTTATCAATGATGTAGATTCAAATCAATCGTATTGGGCAACGTATGATTCTAAATCAGATGCTTATACAAAACAATTTTTTGGAGACAATCCAACAAAAGGAAATTTTACCGGAACAACTTCAAAAAGCAAGTACAATACTTCTTATAAGTTTCATAAAAAAACAACAAATAGAGCCATTAATCCGCCAGAAATATCAACACTACACGACACAATTATTGGCAATTTCAGGAACATTTCTTTGCATATAAAACCACAGCGTTCGGTTAATAAGTTCGAGTTAATTGCTAATACATCAATAGAATTTAATGCAATTGGTGTACAAAATGTGTTTTTAGACAAGAAGAAAGAAACGGATACTTTTAAAGTAAAAAAAGGAACTATTTTAAGTTACTTTATGGCTGCAAAAGATTCCATTTTAAAAGTAGATTTTACCATCAATAAAAATAGTAATCCAAATATTAGCTTGATAGAGTCTTCATTTGATTTACATACAAATCCGTTGTTTAACATCAAACCAAGAACAAAAGAAATGATGCCAATGCCATTTGTAACAAACGATGCCGTAATTACAATTCAAAAAATAAAGCTCTAAAAAAAAGTCCGATGAAATTCATCGGACTTTTTTATGTTTTTAAACAATTTACTTTATCTGTGAAACACGTAATGTATTTACCATTCCTTTTGCCTCAACTGGCATAGAAGTTAAATTAATTACAAAATCATTTTGCTTAACAAAACCATTTTTTTTAGCAATATTATTAATATCAACAACAGTATCATCTGTACTTCTATTTTTATCATAAAAGAAAGATCTAACACCCCAGAGTAAACTCATTTTTGCTAAAATTCTTTTTTCTGAAGAGAATGCTAATATATGTGAAGTTGGTCTCCAAGCAGAAATCTGAAATGCAGTATACCCGCTGTTTGTTAAAGTAGAAATGGCTGTCGCCTTAACGTCGTTTGCCATTAATGCAGCATGATGACAAACTGCTTTTGTAATAAAGCGGTCGGTTCTAATATGTGGTGGTGCTTGCGGAACTTTAATTAATGAAGAGTTTTCTACACTTCTAATAATTTCAGACATTTTTTCTATGACTCTAATTGGGTGTTCACCAACCGAAGTTTCTCCTGATAACATTACAGCGTCTGCACCGTCCATAATAGAATTTGCTACATCGTTAACTTCTGCTCTTGTTGGTACAGCATTTGTAATCATCGTTTCCATCATTTGGGTTGCTATAATTACAGGAATTCTTGCCAACTTTGCTCTTTGCACCAACATCTTCTGGATAAGAGGAACTTCTTGCATCGGAATTTCTACTCCTAAATCTCCACGCGCAACCATTAATCCGTCACAATATGGAATTAATGCGTCAATATTTTCTACAGCTTCTGGCTTTTCAATTTTAGCAATAACCGGAATTCTATAATCAGATTTTTGACTGATTAAATCGTGTAGTTTTCTTAAATCTTCTGGATTTCTAACAAACGAGAGCGCAATCCAGTCTACATTTTGCTCAATGGCAAAAATGGCATCTCTCATGTCTTTCTCTGTTAACGCTGGTAAAGATATTTTTGTGTTTGGAAGATTTACTCCTTTCTTTGAAGACAAAACTCCGCCTACAATTACCTTAGTGGTTACTTCGTTTTTTTTATTTGTTGATACAACTTCAAACATCAACTTTCCATCATCAACCAAAATATTCTCTCCTTTTTTTACATCTTTAGGAAAACTTTGATACGTCATAAATGCCTTTTCATTGTTTCCAATACATTCATCCGTAGTAAAAATAAAAGTATCATTCTCTTTTAAAACAACATTTTCTTCCATGACACCAACACGTAATTTTGGACCTTGTAAATCTCCCAAAATAGCAACATGTAAGTTCTTTTCTTCATTGATTTCTCTAATGTCTTTAATTCTTGCCTTGACATTATTATATTCGGCATGAGAAAAATTAATTCTAAAAACGTTAACACCTGCATCAACCAATTCAGAAATAATTTCTTTAGTATTTGTTGCTGGACCTAGTGTTGCAAGGATTTTTGTTTTTTTATTGATTGGCATATTTAAAAAATTAAAAAATCTTTCGATTTTAATGTATTTGGATCTATTTTATATGATGTAATTACCTGATTTATAGAATTTATTTCTTCAACTTTTTTTGCGATATAATCGTAATTAAAATCGCCTTCTAATTTCAGAAAAAAATCTACTTTCTTTTTCTCAGGAATTAAATAAGTTATTATTTCATTTGATTGAAAAAGCTCTTTTGAAATTCCTTCTATTTTATTTGAGAATTGATTCGAAATTAAGAACCAAGATTGACTAAATTTTGTATTTATAAACTCATAAATATCAAAAGTTGCATTGTTTTTTTTATTTTCAAAATCCAAACCATAATCTGCTCTGACAAATTTTGTTTTTATCTTTTGATTTAATACATATGCTAATTTACATTCCTCTAAAGTAGAGTGAATTCCAATTAAAGTATAATTGTTATCAGAAAAGTCATTTAATTCTAAAGAATGAATTTGCATTGTAAATAACTTATTTGTTTATCAATCTATACTTGCTAAAATACATATTGTTTCCGAAAAATCAGATAAAAAATTATTGTAATATGGTTAAGAGTTTGTTATTTCATCTTGCATTGCAAAATAGACTCTTTTAGAAGCTTGTTCTTCTGCTTTTTTCTTTGAAGTTGCTCTTCCTTTTGCTACTAAAGATCCTTCAATACTAATTTTAACACTAAAGTGCTTCACGTTTTCGTTTCCAGAGTCTTCGTAAATTTCAAAATTGTATTGTTTCTTTTGTTTTTGACACCACTCAATTATCAATCCTTTATAACTTGTGATTTTCCCTTCTAGTTTTGCAATATCTACATAGGGAGTTATTACATTTTCGTAAATAAATTTCTTACAATAATTATAACCTCTATCTAAGTAAATTGCACCAATTAATGCTTCAAAAATATTACCATAAATATTATCACCTACATTATCTTTATCAAAATTACTTTTTACAAACTTAATTAACTCTAAATCTTTACCAAGTTCATTTAAATGATCTCTACTTACAATTTTAGAGCGCATTTGAGTTAAATAACCTTCATTTCCTTTAGGTACTTTTTTATACAAATAAGAAGCGATTATAGACCCTAACATTGCGTCACCTAAAAACTCTAGGCGCTCATAATTAAGAGGGTTTCCTTTTTTATCTTTAAGCTTTAAAGATCTATGGGTAAATGCTTTTTTGTAGTAACTAATTCTTTTGGGTGAAAAATTGAGAAGTGCTTTTAATTCGTAATACAAACCCTCATCTTCTTTTTTTTGGGGGTTTACAATTTTACGAATAAAATTCATGAAGTATTAGTCAATTTTTTTTACCGCAACACAAGCATTGTGTCCTCCAAAACCAAATGTATTACTTATTGCAATTTTAACATCTCGTTTTTGCGACTTATTAAATGTAAAGTTTAATTTACTATCAATTTGATCATCATCTGTAAAATGATTAATTGTAGGAGGAACTTCGCCGTTATTGATTGCTAAAATTGAAGCAATAGCTTCAATAGCACCAGCAGCTCCTAATAAGTGACCGGTCATCGATTTTGTAGAATTGATATTAATGCTATAAGCATGCTCACCAAAAACTTCTTTAATTGCTTTAGATTCGGCAATATCACCCAAAGGTGTTGAAGTTCCGTGCATATTAATAGCATCTACATCTTCTGGTTTTATACCAGCGTCTCGTAAACAATTTAACATCACATTTCTTGCTCCTAATCCTTCTGGATGTGGTGCTGTAATATGATGCGCATCAGAAGACATTCCTCCTCCAATAATTTCTGCATATATTTTAGCTCCACGAGCTTTTGCATGTTCATATTCTTCAAGGATTAGAGCTCCTGCTCCTTCTCCTAACACAAATCCTTCTCTATCTTTATCAAAAGGTCTTGATGCAGTTTCTGGGCTATCATTTCTTGTTGATAACGCATGCATTGCATTAAATCCTCCCATTCCTGCAATTGTTACCGCTGCTTCAGAACCACCAGTTACAATAGCATCTGCTTGTCCTAAACGGATATAATTTAATGAGTCAATAATTGCATTTGATGATGATGCGCAGGCAGAAACCGTTGCAAAATTTGGCCCTCTAAAACCATGCTTAATTGATATTTGCCCAGGAGCAATATCAGAAATCATTTTTGGGATAAAAAATGGGTTGAATCTTGGTGAACCGTCACCATTTGCAAAATTTAAAACTTCTTGCTGAAATGTTTCAATTCCTCCAATTCCAGATCCCCAAATTACACCAATTCTATCTGGATCATGATCTTCTGAATTTAAGCCAGAATCAGCTATTGCTTCATCTGATGCAACCATTGCGTATTGTGTAAAACGATCCATTTTACGAGCTTCCTTTCTATCAAGAAAGTCGGTTGCTTTAAAATCTTTCAATTCACATGCAAAACGAGTTTTGAACTTAGTAGCATCAAAATACGTTATAGGCGCCGCTCCGCTAACTCCGTTAACTAAACCGCTCCAATATTCTTGTATATTATTACCAATTGGTGTCAATGCACCAAGTCCAGTTACAACAACTCGTTTTATCTGCATATGAAAATTACTTTTTAGCTTCTTCGATATAGCTTACTGCTTGACCTACAGTACCAATGTTTTCTGCTTGATCGTCCGGTATTTGAATATCAAATTCTTTTTCGAACTCCATAATTAATTCCACAGTATCTAAAGAATCTGCTCCTAAATCGTTTGTAAAGCTAGCTTCATTTGTTACTTCGTTATCGTCTACTCCTAATTTGTCTACGATAATAGCTTTTACTCTTGATGCAATGTCTGACATAATTTTCTAAGTTTTAAAATTTAAATCGGGGACAAAAATACGAATCTTATTATTTAATTCTACTTTTTCCGCAAAAATTGTTGAGACGAAATTAAAAAAAATCTTTAAACTTTTAGCAAAGTCAATAACTTTCTTAAAAATTATTCTTTTTTTTGTAGTGAATCTAAATAATTTAAATGAAAAAAATTGTCGTTTTTGCTTCTGGATCTGGCTCTAATGCTGAAAACATCATTAACTATTTTAATGATAAAGATATTGCTTTGGTTACTAAAGTATATTGTAACAAAAAAGATGCTGGTATTTTTAATCGATGTAAAAGACTAGATATAGAATGTGTTTTATTTACAAAAAACGAACTTTTTTCTTCAGATGAGTTTCTAAAACAATTAAAAGAAGAATCTGATTATATTATTTTAGCCGGATTTTTATTAAAGATTCCATCAAAGTTAATTAAAGCTTTTCCTAATAAAATTATCAATATTCATCCAGCTTTGCTTCCAAAATATGGAGGAAAAGGAATGTACGGCATGCATGTGCACAATGCTGTAAAAGAAAATAAAGAAACAGAAACCGGAATTACCATTCATTTTGTAAATGAAAATTATGATGAAGGCGCTATCATTTTTCAAGCAAAAACCAAGTTAGAACCTTCCGATTCTCCTGATGCTATTGCGCAAAAAATTCATACTTTAGAATATGAGTATTTTCCGAAAATAATTGAATCGGTTATTATACAGTAAATGGCAAAGAAGAAGCAAAAATATTATGTAGTTTGGACTGGTAGAAAAAAAGGTGTTTTTTCTTCTTGGGAAGATTGCAAAAAACAAATTGATGGCTTTGAAGGCGCTCAATACAAAGCTTTTGCTGATAAAACAGAAGCACAACTTGCTTACAACAAAAATTACTTTGCCTATAAAGGTAAAAACACTAAAAAGAAAACATTATCAGCATCAGAAAAGGAAAAATTTGGAAAGCCAATTTTAGAAAGTATTTCTGTGGATGCTGCTTGTAGCGGAAATCCAGGAAAAATGGAATATCGTGGTGTTTTAACGCATAACAAACAACAAATTTTCATTAAAGGTCCTTATGCAAAAGGCACAAATAATATTGGTGAATTTTTAGCACTTGTTCATGGATTAGCTCTATTAAAAAGCAAAAACAAAGAAGATATTCCTGTGTATTCTGATTCTAAAATTGCCATGAGTTGGATTCGTAAAAAACAATGTAGAACCAATTTGGTTTTTGATGCTTCAAATAAAGAATTGTTAGAATTGATAAAACGTGCCGAGAAATGGCTCAAAGAAAATACGTTTAAAAATCCAATTTTAAAATGGGAAACGAAAGCTTGGGGAGAAATTCCTGCAGATTTCGGCAGAAAGTAATTTAACCTAACATTAGTACTGCTTTTTGTAATGCAGCAATAAACACATCAATTTCTTTTTTTGTATTGTAAAAAGAAAACGACGCTCTCACCGTTCCTGGAATATTATAAAAACTCATAATTGGTTGCGCACAATGATGACCTGTTCTTACCGCAACTCCTAGTTTATCTAAAATTACACCTATATCGTACGGATGAATTCCATCAACATTAAAAGAAATTACAGCCGTTTTATCAGATGTTCCATAAATGGCTACATTTTCAATTTCTTGTATTTTTTTGGTTCCGTATTGCAACAATTCATTTTCATACTTTGCAATTGCATCAAAACCGATTCCATTCATATAATCTAATGCAACTCCAAAGGCAATTCCGCCACAAATATTTGGTGTTCCAGCTTCAAATTTATGGGGTAAACCTGCATATGTAGTTTTTTCAAAAGTTACGGTTTCAATCATTTCTCCACCTCCTTGATAAGGTGGTAATTTTTGCAACCATTTTTCTTTTCCGTATAAAATCCCAACTCCAGTTGGTCCACAAATCTTATGTGCAGAAACAACATAGAAATCAACATCTAATTCTTGTAAGTTTGGCTTGATATGTGGCGTTGCTTGTGCGCCATCAACCAAAACTGCTGCACCATTTTTGTGTGCTTTTTCTATAATCTCTTTTATCGGGTTAATGGTTCCCAATGCATTTGAAACATGATTGCAAAAAACCAATTTTGTATTCTCAGAAAGAATTTCATCAAAAGCATTCATGTCTAAGGTTCCATTTTGCAACATCGGAATCACCTTTAAAACAGCGCCCGTTTTTTCGCACAATATTTGCCAAGGCACAATATTAGAATGATGTTCTAACGCAGAAACGATAATCTCATCGCCTTTTTCTAACAATTCAGAAAATCCCGAAGCAACCATATTTATTCCGTGTGTTGTTCCGGCTGTAAAAATGATTTCGTACGGATTTTTAGCATTAAAATGTTGTTGAATTTTAAGTCGAGCTTCTTCGTATTTATCGGTAGCTTCTTGACTTAAAGAATGCACGCCTCGATGAATATTTGCATTGTAATTTGTGTAATAATCTACAATGGCATCAATTACAATTTGTGGCGTTTGCGATGTTGCCGCATTGTCAAAATACACCAAAGGTTTGCCATTAACTTCTCTTTGTAAAATAGGAAAATCTGCTCTAATTTTTTCTACTGGAAACATCGTCTATAAATTGAAATACAAAAATAACTTTTGTAAGTGAAACAACCTTACCACAAGCGTTAAATTATTATATTTACTGCAAATTATTTTATTTTACTTACCAAATGAAAATTCTAAAAAGAAGCCTTTTACTGCTTTTAATTGTGGTGATTATTGCAGCAGTTTACAATTATCCAAAATTAAATATCATTGCAGGATATTCTGCAAAAAACATGAATTCTTCTGTGTTTTTAGCAGAAAGACCAATGCAATTTACAGACACAACAGACAATAATTTTTCTCCAATTAATTTAGGATCTGACGAAGTGAACTTTGCAGAGAAAACAAGCACTTCTTCGGTTTTTGGTTTGTTAACCAGAAAAGCAATTTATAGAGAAGGTTTAGGAAGTGTTTTAATTGTTGACGATTATGATACTTCAAAAAAATTATTAGTTCCTAAAAGAGCAAAACCAGATAATTTTACACCTTTTCCGTTTGGAAATGCAGA
>CAXICE010000056.1:0-10128 GCA_964022045.1 uncultured Polaribacter sp.
ATTCCGAGATTTAGTCCAAAATCATATAAAATAGCTGCATCTTTTTCGTTAGCTTCAGTAACAATTGCGCCCATTTTTAAAGCGGCACCTATTAATACTGATGTTTTTAAGGAGATCATTTTAATGTATTCTTCAATAGAAACATCATTTCGTGTTTCAAAATCTACATCTAATTGTTGCCCATCGCAAACTTCAATGGCAGTTTTGCTAAATAATTTTGCTAATTTTTGAAATATTTCTGCAGGATAATTTTCAAAATATTGATAGGCTAAAATCAACATGGCATCACCAGATAAAATTCCAGAATTGATGTTCCATTTTTCATGTACGGTTTGTTTTCCTCTTCTTAATGGTGCATCATCCATAATGTCATCATGAACTAAAGTGAAGTTATGAAACATTTCAATAGCATAAGCTGCAGGCAGTGCTTTTTTGTAATTATCTGAGAATAAATTTGCGGCCATTAATGTTAAAACAGGGCGAATTTTTTTACTTCCTAAATTTAAGATATACCGAATAGGTTCATATAAGTTTTTAGGTTCTCTTGTTAAGCTTTGTGCTTCTTTATATATTAAGAACTCTTCTTGAAAAATTGTTAAATCCAATGTGTAATATTTTAAAAGCAAATGTAACAAAGATTTTAGATTGAATACTCTAATGTTAAATAATTGTAAAAACCTTGGAAACTTTTATTGTTTTTAAAGTTTCCTGTTGTATATTTGCGCCCAATATGAAAGACAAAATATTAAATAAAGCAACTGAAATGTTTTTAAACCTTGGTTTTAAAAGCGTTACTATGGATGATATTGCTACAGAATTGGGTGTTTCTAAAAAAACCATTTACAATCATTTTAGTAATAAAACAGATTTGGTTGAAGAAGTAACAAGCGCGGTTTTTGTATTTGTTTGTGACGGAATTGATCTTATTTGTAGTAAAGAAGATAATCCGATAGATGAATTGTACGAGATTAAGCGTTTTTCAATGGAGTATTTAAAGAATGAAAAATCATCTCCGCAATATCAATTACAAAAATACTATCCGAAGATTTATGCTACTTTAAAAAGTAAACAATTTGATGTAATGCAAGAATGTGTCATTGAAAATTTAAGAAGAGGAGTGGCACAAGGGTTTTATAGAGATACAATCGATTTAGGTTTTATCTCAAGAATTTATTTTAATGGAATTATGGGGTTGAAAGATGTCGATCTATTTCCGTTAAAACAGTTTTCAATGAATACTATTATGAGCTTCTATTTAGAATATCATTTAAGAGGAATTTGTACAGAAAAAGGAGTTAGTAGATTAAATGAAATTATAACAAACAATCAATTATAAAAAAATGCAAAATAAATTAGTACTATTTTTTAGTTTATGCTTTGTTGGCTTAGGTTTTTCACAAGAAAAAACAAATGGTTTTTCTTTAAAAGAAGCCGTAAATTTTGCCATTAAAAATAACTATAATGCCAAAGCAGCACAAAATGATGTCTTTGCAGCTAAAGAGAAAAAATGGGAAACAACTACAATAGGTTTGCCAAAAATTAGCGCAAAAGTAGATTACCAAAACTGGCTAAAACAACAAATTTCTTTACTGCCGGCAGAAATTACTGGAGGTCCAGCAGGAACTTTTGTTCCAGTTACTTTCGGTACAAAACAAAACGTAAATGCAGCAATTACTTTAAATCAGTTAATTTTTGATGGTTCTTATATTGTTGGTTTACAATCTGCAAAAACGTATTTAAATATTTCTGAATTAGCCAAAGAAAAAACGGAGCTTACAATTAAAGAAGCAGTAATTAATGCTTACGGAAATGTTTTAATTGCAGAGAAAAGTATCGAAATATTAAAAAGTAATTTAAAAACTTTAGAAAAAACACTTTCTGATACAGAGAAGATTTTTAAAAACGGATTAACCGAAGAAGAAGATGTAGAGCAATTGCAAATTACATTAACAACCGTAAAAAATCAATTAAATAAAACGATTAGATTGAAAAACATTGGCTATAAAATGCTAAACATTTCAATGGGAAATTTAATTGACACAGAAATTGTATTGACAGATAATTTAGAGTCTTTAATCTTAGAAAATATTGATTTAAGCTTAATGTCTAAAACATTAAATATAGCAAATCATATTGATTATAAAATTGCAGAGAACGCAAAAGAAGGTAACAGATTATTAGTGTTATTAGAAAAGTCTAAGGCATTACCTTCTTTAACTGCATTTGTAAATTACGGCTATGCCGGAAATTCAAATTCATTTGATTTTTTTAACAGCAGTCAAACTTGGTATAACTCATCTTTATTAGGAGTAAGTTTAAACATCCCTATTTTTAGCAGTTTTGAAAGACGATCAAAAACAAGACAAGCGCAATTTGAATATGATAATTCTGATTTAAAATTGATTGAAGCAAAAGAGCAATTAAGCTTGCAATTAGCAACAGCAAAAAGTGATTATAAATTTAGTGTTGAGCAATATCAAGCTGCAAAACAAAATTTAGAATTAGCAAAAAGGATTGAGAGAAAGCAACAAGTAAAATTCTTTGAAGGCGTTTCTACTAGTTTTGATTTATCTCAGGCACAAAACCAATTATACACACAACAACAAAACTATGTGCAATCTATGTTAGATGTAATTGCTAAAAAAGCAGCACTAGAGAACGCATTAAATATACCTATAAAATAAACCGTCAGGCATGAAAACAATTTATACATTAACATTTGCAGTATTCTTATTTATCTCTTGTGGAGAAAAACCAACAGTAACAACAACAGATATTATTGCAACAGGAGATATCGTACAGATAAAAGCAAAAAAAGCAGCTTTAGAAGCTCAGCAACAAACTTTAACAGAAGAGTTAGCACTTTTAAAATCTAAGCTGTCTGATTTAGATACGAATAAAAAATTACCTTTAATAACAGTTTTTAAAGCTAAACAAGAAGTGTTTACGCACTTTTTAGAACTTCAAGGTAATGTACAAACAAAACAGAACATATTAATTTATCCTGAAATGCCAGGGATTTTAGAAAAAGTTTTTGTTAAAGAAGGGCAATCAGTAAAAAAAGGAGAGGTGTTAGCTAAGATTAAAGATGGCGGATTAAGCCAACAATTAGCTCAGCTAGAAACACAGACAAGATTAGCAAAAACAATTTATGAGCGTCAAAAAAGATTATGGGATCAGAAGATAGGCTCTGAAATGCAGTACCTACAATCGAAAGCAAATTATGAGGCACAAGAAAAAATGGTTGATCAGTTAAAAGTTCAGTTAGAGAAAACAGAAATTATTGCACCTTTTAATGGAATAATTGATGATGTTTTTAAAGAATCAGGAACTGTAGTTGCTCCAGGTCAAGGTGCAGAGATTTTTAGAATTGTAAACTTAAATAACATGTACATTTCTACTGATGTTCCTGAAAGATATATCACAAGTGTTACTAAAGGTAAGAAAGTAAAAATTGAGTTTCCAATACTTGGAGAAACAGTGTCAAGTTCAATTAGACAAGTTGGTAGTTTTATCAACCCAAATAATAGATCTTTTAAAGTTGAGGTAGCGGTAGCTAATAAAAATGGAAACATTAAGCCAAATTTAACTGCAAGACTACATATTAACGATTATACAAACAAGAACGCAATTTTAATTCCTCAGAGTATTATTTCAGAGAATGCAAATGGTGAGCAATTTGTTTATGTAATTAAAAACAAGAATAAAGATACTGCAGTTGCAACTCGTGTAATAATTAAAACAGGAAAAACACAAGGCAATAATATTGAGGTATTAGGAAGTTTACCAGAAGGAACAGAAATTATTTTAGAAGGAGCTCGTAGTGTAAACAACGGTCAAACAGTAAAAGTTATCAATCAATAAATAAATAATGATGACAAAAAAACAAAAACAAGTAGATAAAGAATTTAAATTATCGTCTTGGGCAATAGGAAATAAAACAACCATTTATGTAATGATGGCTGTTTTATTCTTTTATGGTATCTCTGCTTATTTTGGTATGGCAAGAGAAAATTTTCCAGAAGTTAAAGAAACAAAGATTTATATAAGTTCTATGTTTCCTGGTAATACTGCAGAAGATATAGAAAAGTTAATTACAGACCCACTAGAAGATAAACTTAAAACGGTAAGTAATGTTGTAAAAGTTACATCAACATCACAAGAAGATTTCTCGATGGTAATTGTTGAGTTTGATGAAAATATCACAGTAGATCAAGCAAAACAAAAAGTAAAAGATGAAATTGCTACTGAAACTTCAAGTGAAGATTGGCCTACATTTAACGGCGCTAAAATAGAACCAAATGTTTTTGAATTGAGCATGTCTGAAGAAATGCCAATTATGAATATTAATATTTCTGGTGATTACCCTGTGTATCGATTAAAAGAGTTTGCAGAGTATTTACAAGATGAAATAGAAGATTTAGATGAAATAAAAAAAGCAGATATTAGAGGAGCGCAAGATAAAGAAGTTGAAGTTGCTGTAGATATTTATAAAATGATGGCAGCAAAAGTTAGCTTTAACGACATTACTGCTGCAATTGGGAATGGAAATACAACAATGTCTGCGGGTAACTTTATAACAAGTGGGCAAAGACGTACTATTAGAATTGTTGGAGAAATTGAGACACCATCAGAATTAGGAGATTTTGTTATAAAATCAGAGTTTAATAACCCAATTTATTTAAAAGATGTAGCAACAATATCATTTAAAGATAAAGATAAAACAACTTACGCAAGAGAAAAGGGTAATGAAGTTGTAATGCTTGATGTAAAGAAACGAGCTGGGAAAAACATGGTTGCAGCAGCAGAAAAGATTGCATTAATTGTTAAAGAAGCAACAGCAAATAAATTCCCAAAAGACTTAAAAGTTACAATAGCCAATGATCAATCTACAAAAACAATTGGTCAGGTTGATGATCTAGTAAACAACATCATCTTTGGAGTTATTTTAGTAGTAACTGTATTGATGTTTTTCTTAGGATTTAAGAATGCAATTTTCGTAGGTTTTGCAATTCCAATGTCTATGTTTATGTCTTTAATGATATTAAACTTATTAGGTTATACAATGAACACTATGATTCTTTTTGGGCTAATTATGGGACTCGGAATGTTGGTAGATAACGGAATTGTAGTTGTAGAAAACGTTTATCGTTTGATGGATGAAGAAGGAATGGGAAGAATTGAAGCTGCTAAAAAAGGAATTGGAGAAATTGCATTTCCTATTATTATCTCAACAGCAACAACAGTCGCAGCATTTATTCCTTTAGGTTTATGGCCAGGAATGATGGGAGATTTTATGATATTACTACCAATAACATTATCTACAGTATTAGGTTCATCATTATTCGTTGCAATTTTCTTTAACTCAGTATTAGTTTCTCAATTTATGAGTGTAGAAGACAGTAATATGCCAATTAAAAGAATCATAATTATGACAAGTGTTATGATGATAATTGGGTTAATGATCTTTTTTGTTGGAGGAACTTATAGTGCTTTAGGAACTATAATGATGTTTACAGCTATTATGCTTTGGATCTATAGATTGTTTTTACGTGGATGGGCAAATAGTTTTCAAAATAAAGTTTTACCAAGATTAGAAGCTTGGTATGAAAGAAGACTAAGAGGTGCTTTAACAGGAAGAACTCCTTATGCACTTGTGATCATGACATTTGGGTTGTTAATAGCAGCATTTATGACATTTGGTTGGTCTTTAGGTACGCAAAGAACCAAAGTAGAATTTTTTCCAGATAACAAGCCGAATCAAATTATAGTTTATATTGAGTATCCTCAAGGAACAGATATTGAAAAAACCAATGAAATTACGAAGCTTATCGAGAAACGTGTTTACAGCGTTTTAGACAGTGAAGAATACATGGATGGAGATTATAACTATATGATAGAAAATATAGTTTCTCAAGTTGGAGAAGGAGCAGGAAACCCACAGACAGATGCTGGTTCTGCAGCCGAGATGCCGCATAAAGGTAAAATTACTGCTTCTATACGAGAATATAAATACAGACGAGGTCAGGACAGCGAATTGTTGCGTCAAAAAGTACAAAAAGCTTTAGTGGGTATTTATCCAGGAGTATTAATTTCTGTAGAGAAAGATGCAAACGGACCACCCGTTGGTTCTCCAATTAATATTGAAATTGAAGGAGATGATTATGCAGAATTGATTCAAACTGCTGAAAGAATGCGTGATTATATTAACACAAGAAGTATTTCTGGAATAGATGAGTTAAAGATTGATGTGAACAGAGATAAACCAGGAATGCAAGTTCTTGTAGATAGAAAGAAGGCAGGAGAATTAGGTGTTAGTACAGGTCAAGTTGGTCAGCAGTTAAGAGCTTCAATTTTTGGAAATAAAGCAGGTATATACAAAGAGAATGGTGAAGATTATGATATTTACGTTCGCTTTAATAAAAACGATAGATACAATACTAGTGCTATATTTAATCAGAACATTATTTTTAGAGATATGGCTTCTGGTAAAGTAAAAGAAATACCAGTTTCTGCAGTAGCAACTCAAAAAAATAATTCAGGTTTTAGTGCAATTAAACACTCAAGAGTTAAAAGAGTTGTTACAATTTACTCAGCACTATCTCCAGGTGAAACTGATGCAGCAGCAGTAGTAGGTAGAATTCAAAATGAAATGAAAAATTTCAAAGATTTGCCAGAAGGTGTCAATATTGATTATACTGGACAGATTGAAGAACAAAATAAACAAATGATATTTTTAGTTGGAGCATTTTTCTCTGGTTTAGCATTGATATTCTTTATTTTAATTTTTCAATTCAACTCAGTTTCAAAACCCGGAATTATCATGTTGGCAATTTTCTTGAGCTTTATTGGGGTATTTGGAGGATTGGTTATTTCTGGTGCATCATTTGTAATTATGATGACCATGATGGGAATTATATCACTTGCTGGAATTGTTGTAAATAATGGAGTTGTATTACTAGATTATGCACAATTGTTAATCGATAGAAAGAAAATAGCACTTGGTCTAGATGAAACTGCTTATCTAAGTAAAAAAGATTTACTAGAGAGCATTATTAATGCAGGTAGAGCACGTCTTCGTCCTGTATTATTAACAGCGATAACAACAATTTTAGGATTGATTCCTTTAGCAATTGGTTTAAATATTAATTTTTTCACACTAGTTAATGACTTTGATCCAAATATTTATTTTGGAGGAGATAATGTAGTTTTCTGGGGACCTTTAGCTTGGACAGTTATTTATGGTTTATTGATTGCAACATTCTTAACATTAATAGTAGTGCCAATTTTATTTTACTTAATTACAAGATTTAAAATGTGGATACGTCTAAAAATGGCGTAAAAAATTTATAATATATTTCTATAAAAAAGGCAGAGAATTTATTTCCTGCCTTTTTTGTTTGTTGTATTTTAGAATTCTTAATAAACTATTTATGATTGAAAAAAAATATTTTTCAATAGAAGAAATTAAAAGAAAATTAGAAAGATATTGTGTCTATCAAGACCGTTGCCATAAAGAAATTGAAACAAAATTAAAAGAGTTTGTTTTGATTGAAGAAGCAAGGAATCAAATTATTTTACATTTATTAGAGCACAATTTTTTAAATGAAGAACGCTTTTCTAAAAGTTTTGCTAGAGGGAAATTTAAAATTAAAAATTGGGGAAAACAACGAATTATACGCGAATTAAAATTCAGAGATATTTCTGAATACAATATAAAAACAGCATTAAAAGAGATTGATGAACAAGAGTATTTATCAACTATTTATACTATTGCAGATAAACGAAACACGTTCATCAACGAGCCTGATTTTTACAAAAGAAAAAAGAAATTGATAGATTTCTTAATCAGAAAAGGATATGAATTTGAGCTTATTTTTGAAACTGTAAAAAATGTGTTAGAAAAAAAATAGCTTCTTTTAATTGATGTCTTCTATCTCTTGTTCAACTTCTATTTGAGAATAGATAGTATTTATTTTAGAGTTCGTTGCAGAAAATGCAGCAAGTATTTTGTCTACCTGAGTATTTACTTCCTTTGCCGTTATTGCGCTAATATGTGTCATGTCTTTTAAACGTAAGGCTTCATTTTCTAAAACATTTACACGAGTTTTAAAAGATAAATTGATTAACTCTTTTGGTCTGATGCTATCTTTTAAAAATTGGACGGTTTCAGATAATTTGATCGCGTTATTTAATGCCTCGTTTGGAGAAATAGATGAAAACTGACTTAAACTGTTTGTTACAGAATGATACTCTTTCCAGTTTTCAATTTTAATCTTTGATGTTTTCTCTAAACCTAAAACAGCATCGTGTTTCTGAATAATATTCATGTCAGATTTTTGAGCCTTAGCTTCTTGTTTATCACTACTATTATTGCAAGAATAAAAAACTAAAAAAAATAAAATAAAAACGTTTCGCATGTGGTAAAAATACACATTTTAAAATTTATTTATTTTGATATTATGATTTAATCTCAAACACTTAAGAAATATTATTTTCATTTTTGATGAGAGCTTAAATTATGTACTTTTGCTTGAAAATATTTTTAGATTTTAACGAATGATTGACACCATCTTAATTATTGGAGCTTGCGGGCAAATTGGTTCTGAATTAACACAGAAACTTAGAGAAACTTACGGAAACGATAGTGTTATCGCTTCAGATATTAGAGAAGGAAACCAAGATTTAATGAGTTCAGGTCCGTTTGAAATTTTAGACGCAACCGATAAAGAAAGAATTTTAGAAATCGTACAAAAATATAAAGTAACTCAAGTTTATTTAATGGCTGCAATGCTTTCTGCAACCGGAGAACAATATCCGCAAAAAGCATGGGATTTAAATATGAACTCACTTTTAGGAGTTTTAGAGTTGGCAAAAGACAAACATATTAAACAAGTATATTGGCCAAGTTCTATTGCTTCTTTTGGACCAACATCACCAAAAATTAATACACCACAACAAACCATTATGGAGCCAACAACGGTTTACGGAATTAGTAAATTGGCTGGCGAGCATTGGTGTAATTATTACCACAATAGATACGGAGTTGATGTAAGAAGTATTCGTTATCCAGGAATTATTAGCTGGAAAACAAAACCAGGTGGAGGAACCACAGATTATGCTGTTGATATTTATTTTAAGGCTATTGAAAATAATTCATATGAATGTTTTTTATCTGAAAATACACGTTTACCAATGATGTATATGCAAGACGCAGTTGATGCTACTATTAAAATTATGCAAGCAGATACAGATAAAATTAAGACAAGAACAGCTTATAATTTGGCAGCAATTAGTTTTACACCAAATGAAATTGCCTCAGAAATTAAAAAACACATTCCTGAGTTTAAAATATCTTATAAAGAAGATTTTAGACAACAAATTGCAGATAGTTGGCCACAAGTTATAGACGATGTTGATGCAAGAAAAGATTGGGGTTGGAATCATCAATTTGACTTAGAATTGATGACCAAAGAAATGCTTGAAAACTTACAGTAACTTCTTGATAATTATCATTTTTTAAAAACAAATTCACATTTATTTTTGTGTTAGATTTCGAAATGTAAGTTTCGGTTTTTATGACGTCTAAAAAGTAAAATTTACAGTAAAAATGAATTCAATTATAAAAGACAGTTTAGCAAAAAGTGTATCGTACGATACGTATAGAAAAATGGTGAGTGATTTGTTGGACGAAGGGAAATCTACAGGCCCAAATCAATCTGAAGCATTATTAAATTATAGTAGTTTAAACGATGCAAGAATGAATCGTTTAGATAAGAGAACTAAACTTACAGATAAAACAGTTTCTGCTTTAAAAAGCACGAAAAAGAATCAAACCTGGTTAATGATAACTGAAGGTTGGTGTGGTGACGCTGCGCAAATTGGTCCGGTTGTAAATAAGATGAGTTTAGAAACGGATAAAGTTGATTTTAAAGTTGTGTTGCGTGATGAAAATGAAGAATTGATGAATCAGTTTTTAACAAACGGGAGTAAATCAATCCCGAAGTTGGTTGTGTTAGACGAAAACAATGAAGTGATTTCTTCTTGGGGGCCAAGACCTTCAATTGCTACGAAGATGGTAAATGATTATAAGGAAAAACATGGCGGTCTAGACGCAGATTTTAAACG
>CAXICE010000057.1:0-9985 GCA_964022045.1 uncultured Polaribacter sp.
GTAGCTTTCAGGTAATTATTTATTATTGTTTGTACTTTTTCGTTCTCAAAAACTGTTGGATACAATTCTTGCATCACAGAACGGTAATCTGCATCAATTGCCAAGGCATTTTTTAAATGAATCAATCCGTTTTTTTCATCAGAAGTTAGCAGGAATAATCCGCATAAACGATATTCTATTTCTGCAAACTGTCTGTAGGTATTTTTTGCTTTTACAATTATTTTTAGCGCATCTTCAAAATCGCCAATAAAAAATAAAACATCAGCCAAACCAACATAAATTTCTAGTGAATGATCATCTAATTCTAAACACTTCTGAAATGCTTTTACAGCTTCTTCATAAAAGCTTAATTTTAAATTTATTTCTGCATATTTTCTCCAATACATTGCGTTTGAATCATCAATATGTAATGCTTTAGAAATATAATATTGCGCTTTTTGATATTCTTTTTCTTCTAAATACAACTCGGTTAACAATAGCCAAGCTTTGTCTAATAATGGATCTTCGTGAACTGCTTTTTTAAAATATTTTACAGCCGTATCTAAATCGCCTAATTTTTGATAACATTCGCCAGTTCTTATATACACAAACGCCGTTGGATCATCTAATTCTAACGTAATTAAGTAATTCTGAATGGCTTCTTCATAGCGTTCTAATTCTTCTAAAGTTTTGGCTTTTTCTAAATACCCGCCAATAAAAGATTCATCAATCAACACTGCATAATCAAAAGCTCGCAACGCTTCTTTAAATCTGTTTAACACAAAAAACTGTCTTCCTAATTGATGCCAAGCAACTTCGCAATACGGATTCGTTTCTATATAATTGGTTAAATAGGTAATTGCTTCTTCGTGATTATTTTCCATATCAAAACAATACACCACATTGTATAAAGACGAATAATCTTCAAAATCTACATCAATACAATTCGCGAAATTTAGTCGCGCATTTGTAAAATCATCTACATATAAATATTCCATTCCAATCATAGACCAAATATCAACAGGATCATCTGTAACGGCTAAAACTTTGCTTAATGCTTCAATGGCTTCTGTATGTTTATCATTTTTAGATAAAATAATTGCTTTCTGAATTAATAATTCTTCATTATTTGGCGCAATGGTTTCTATTTCGTTAATTAAAGTAGTTGCTTTTTGCAGTTTATCTTCAAAGATTAACAGCTCTACTTTTAGTAATTTTAACAACACAGAACTTGGATGCTGCTCTAAACCTAATTGCACAGCTTTGTTTGCTAAAGAATGTTTACCGTTATCTAAATAATGCTGAATGATCTCTTCAAACTCAACAGAGTCAAAGAAATACACACTATTTGTTTTTAACATGGATTCGAACTTTGAAAGTGACATAGGCTTCTAATTTTATCATGAAAAAGAAAAATGAAAACTCTTTTCTGCTTTTTCATTTGATTAAACAAGCTGTAATAATTCATCAAAAGAGATTAACGTTATTACTTAATTAAAAGTACTACAAGTCTTATACCACTTTTTAAAAAACTGTTTTACTTTTCAACAAATTAATTAACAAAAATAAGAGTCGATTTAAAATGCAATACACTAAAATTTTGCGAATCCTTTTATTTACACTAATTTTGTCCAACATTAATTATCAGTTTTACTGATTTATTCCAACGCAAAATTGGACATTTTTCTTATGAGCTCGAAGGTATTATTAAACTCGAAAGAAATTGACATCATCTTACATCGACTAGCTTGTCAGCTTATCGAAAACCACAACGATTTTTCTAACACAGTACTAATTGGCTTACAACCAAGAGGAAGTTTTTTAGCAAATAGATTAAAAGATATTTTAATTAACGATTACAATATCAACAATTTAAAAGTGGGTTTATTAGACATTACTTTTTATAGAGATGATTTTAGAAGAAGAGAATCTCCAATTGATGCAAGCAGCACAAAAATTGACTTTTTAATTGAAGATAAAAACGTTGTTTTAATTGATGATGTGTTGTTTTCTGGACGAAGTATTAGAGCCGGATTATCTGCAATTAATGATTTTGGAAGACCCAATTTAGTAGAATTATTAGTGTTAATTGATAGACGTTTTAGCAGACATTTACCAATTCAACCCAATTATAAAGGAAGACAAGTTGATGCCATCAATCAAGAAAAAGTAAAAGTTTGTTGGAAAGAAACACATAAAAAAGACGTCGTTTATTTAGAACACAATTCATAAAATGAAACAGTTAAGCGTAGACCATTTATTAGGCATAAAATATCTGAACAAAAACGATATTGATCTTATTTTTGAAACCGCAGATCATTTTAAAGAAGTGATAAACAGACCTATTAAAAAAGTTCCATCACTTAGAGATATTACCATTGCCAATTTATTTTTCGAAAATTCTACCAGAACAAAACTATCTTTTGAATTGGCAGAGAAAAGATTATCGGCAGATATTATTAACTTTTCCGCAAGTCAATCTTCAGTAAAAAAAGGCGAAACATTAATAGACACGGTTAACAATATTTTATCAATGAAAGTTGATATTGTTGTGATGCGACATCCAAATGTTGGCGCTGGTGTTTTCTTATCAAAACATGTAGACGCAAAAATTATAAATGCTGGTGATGGCACGCATGAACATCCAACACAAGCCTTATTAGATTCGTATTCAATCAGAGAAAAGCTAGGAACTGTAAAAGGGAAAAAAGTTTTAATTGTTGGTGATGTTTTACACTCAAGAGTTGCATTATCAAATATTTTTGCGCTACAATTACAAGGTGCAGAAGTTAAAGTTTGCGGACCAACAACATTAATTCCGAAATACATTACAAGTTTAGGTGTAACTGTAGAAACCAACTTAAAAAAAGCACTTGAATGGTGTGATGTTGCTAATGTTTTACGTGTACAGCACGAGCGAATGGATGTAAAATATTTTCCATCAACAAGAGAATACACACAGCTTTTCGGAATCAATCAACAAGTGTTAGATAGCTTAGATAAAAAAATCGTTATTATGCATCCTGGACCAATAAACAGAGGTGTAGAAATTACAAGCGATGTTGCTGACTCTAACAACTCTATTATTTTAAATCAGGTTGAAAATGGTGTTGCTGTTAGAATGGCTGTTATTTATTTATTAGCGCAACAGATAAAAAGATAATTTATTTTCTTAACTTTTTAGCATGAAAATTTCTCAAAAAGATAATTATACACTTATTATATCTACCGAAAATTCTGTAGAAGATTTTTTTACAGAATTCAAATCTCAAAATTTAGAAAGCACCAAAAATCATAAAGTTGTTGAACTTTCTGAAAATCTTAACACAACAGTAAACGATTTGTCTTTATTTTTGAATGTTGCCGAAAATCATAGAGAAAATGGCATGTCTTTTGTTATTATTTGTAACGGAATTGACATTGACGAAATTCCGGATGAAATTAATGTTGTACCAACATTACATGAAGCAGAAGATGTATTAGAAATGGAAGCAATAGAAAGAGATTTGGGTTTTTAGAAACGATTTTCTCTTATTATAAAAACAACTAACGAATGGTTAAAAAATTACTTTTTATTTTATTTTTATGTTTTTCGACAGCCATTTTTTCGCAAAAATCTTTGGAAAAACTTACTACTGCTCCAAATCCGTTTTACACCTCAACAACCATTAAATTTAAATCTGCGAAAAGCGAAACTGTTTTTTTAGTGGTTAAAAATGTACTTGGAAAAACTGTGTTTTCTAAAAACTACAAAACCAAAATTGGTCATAATAAAATTGTTTTTCATAGAAATAACTTACACCCAGGAATGTACATTTATGCGATAAGAAACCGCAACGAAATGATTTCTAAACGCTTTGTAATCAAATGAGTTTAGAGCTAACAATTTTAGGTTGTCATTCTGCAACGCCACGTGTAAACGCACATCCAACTTCGCAATATTTAGAAATTAACAACAGGCATTTCTTAATTGATTGTGGCGAAGGAACACAGCGTCAAATGCGAAAATACAAAGTGAGTTTTTCTAAAATTAATCATATTTTTATTTCTCATTTACATGGTGATCATTTCTTTGGATTGATTGGATTGATTTCTACATTCGGAATTTTAAACCGAGAAAAAGAATTGCATATTTACGGACCAAAAGGCATTAAAGAAGTTACCAACTTGCAATTGAAAGTTTCTAAATCTTATGTGAAATTTGACCTTATTTTTCATGAATTAACTTCTAAAAACAGCGAACTTATTTTTGAGGACGAAAACGTTTCTGTAACAACAATTCCGTTATCACACAGAGTTTATACAAATGGTTTTTTATTTAGAGAAAAAGAAGCAAAACGCAAATTACACATCGAAAATATACAGCAATATCCAGAAATAGAAACGTGTGATTATCACAACATAAAAGCTGGAAAAGATGTGGTTTTAGAAAGTGGAGAAATCATTAAAAACGAAGAGTTAACGTTGCCATCAGCAAAGACAAAAAGTTTTGCTTTTTGTAGCGATACTTCCTACAAACCAGATATTGTTCCGATTATTAAAGACGTAGATTTACTATATCACGAAGCTACTTTTTTATCCGACAGAGAAGATTTAACAAAAAAAACAAAACACTCTACTGCAAAGCAAGCGGCACAAATCGCTAAGCAAGCTAATGTAAATCAGTTGGTTATCGGACACTACTCTAGTCGATATAAAAACATTGAATTATTTAAAGAAGAAGCAGAGACAGTTTTTCCTCAAGTTATTTTAGCAGAAGCTGGAAAAAAGATATCTTTATAAAATATCAAATCACAAAACTCTCACTTGAATAATAAAGCCATAAACTCTATTTATACCGAAATTTTCGACACATTTCCAGATGTAGAAATTGAGGAACACATCAACAAATTAATAGAGCTTGATTTTTATTATCCATTCAACACCACATTTTTTTGCATCACAAACACTGCCAATCAAAATTTTGAATATGTAAGTAAAAATTTTACGGCCTGTACAGGTTTACCTAACGATAAAATGATGGAAGGCGGCATGGATTATTTTTGGTCTTTGTTTCATAAAGATGATATAAACCCATGGATAGATTGCTTAAAAGAACTCATGACTTTTACAATGAAAGAACTCACAGATGAGCAACGAAAAAGAATGAGTTACACTTGGAATTATCGTATGAAAAATGCAAAAGGAGAATATGTAACCGTCATCCAGAATACAACTCCTTTACAATTTGATGAAACCCACAAACCAATTATTGGCTTGGCACATTACACCGTTTTAGAAGCAGATTTAAACATGGATATTTGTGCTTCAGCAAAATATTTAAACAACAAAAACGAGTATGAAACATTGTTCTACAAAAATGTTTCTAATAACAACTTACTGGACGTTATCAGCAATAGAGAACGTGATATAATTAGATTATTAATCACAAAAAAATCTAGTAAAGAAATTGCTAAAAATCTAAACATTAGCAAACATACGGTTGATACGCACAGAAGAAATATTTTAAAAAAACTCGATTTATCTTCTACAATTGAGCTTGCAAATTATTTTAAAACCAACGCAAAACTCATTTAAAAATACTCATTATGAGTATTGTAACAATTCTAATGAAGCAGTATTTTTGCATCAAATTCTACAACATATTTCGTGAATTGGATTGGCAAATTATAGGATTTCATCCCTCGATTTCTTTAAATGAAAATATTTGAAAAAGGAAAAACCCGCCAATCCAATTTACTTTTTCTAGTACTGATTTATACTTAACAACACTAAGGTACAAGCAATTTCAGTTTCAATTCCGTTTTCTTTTAACAAGTTTTCAAGCTCTAAATTTTCGGTTCCTGGATTAAAAATTACACGTCTTGGTTTTAACTCTAAAATGTAGTTGTAATACTCTTTTTGTCTTGTCGGATTTAAATATAAAGTAACTGTATCAATAGCTGTAAAAGGCAACTTTTCTGTCTCAATATTTACATCTAAAACAGTTCCGTTTTTTGCACCTAAAGCAAAAACCTCAATATTTTTTTCTCTTAATTTCTGTATCGCTTTATTTGAATAACGCTCAGTGTTTACTGAAGCTCCAAGCACTAAAGTTGTTTTTCTCATTTTGTTAAATAAAAGTTAAAGACTGTTAAATCTAGTAACAAAGATAAGAAATGCCTCGTCTACCAAGCATCAAATCAAAACAACTTAATATACATTTATGAAAAAATTAATCCTACTTTTTGTCTTAACATTTAGCGTTGGATCTTACGCACAATTAGACAAAAGTAAAATTGCAAAACCTGGAACAATTTCTGGGAAAGTAATCGATCAAAAAACATCCGAAACATTACCTTATGTAAATATTGTAATTAGAGATACTGCTAAAAAAATTATTACTGGAGGAATTACCGATTTAGACGGAAATTTTAAAGTTAAAAATATTCCAGAAGGAATTAGCGTACTTGAAATTCAATTTATTGGATACAAAACATACTCTAAAGAAATAAACATCAAAAGAGGAAGTTTTAGACAAAACCTTGGAACAATTACATTATCTGAAGATAGTGCAATGTTAGACGAGGTTGAAATTAGAGCAGAAGTTTCTACAGTTGTTCAAAAAATCGACAGAAAAGTAATCAATGTTGGTAAAGATTTAACAGCTGCTGGCGCAACTGCATCAGAATTACTTAACAACGTACAATCTGTAAGTGTTGATAGCCAAACTGGAGCTTTAAGTTTACGTGGAAATAGCAATGTTAGAGTTTTAGTTGATGGAAAACCAACCAACATTAGCACTGCACAATTGTTGCAACAAATTCCGTCTTCATCAATCAAAAGTATTGAATTAATTACAAATCCGTCTGCGAAATACAATCCAGAAGGAATGAGCGGAATTGTAAATATTATTCTAAATAAAAAAGCAAACATTGGCTTTAATGGCTCTGTAAACACAGGCATTACACAAGCAACTTACACAAGTTACAATGGTTCTTTAGACATGAATTACAAAACCGGTAAAGTAAATTTTTACACAAATTACGGTTACAACAACAGAGAGCAACATAATTTCGGAAATGTAACAAGAACTGGAGCTAATGCTTCTACACAACGTTTTAACTTTGACAACCACAACAAAACTCACTTGTTAAAATTTGGTGCAGATATTTACATCAATGATAAAAACACGTTGTCTTTTTATACTACTCAGAATTTTGCTGACAACTTTGGATCAGCTGGAACGAAAGTTTATGACAGCAATAATAATTTATTAATTGACGCACCATTTACTTCTGATTCAAAAGGAAATACATCTGGTGTTTACAACCTAAATTACAAAGTTGATTTTGATAAGAAAGGCCATAATTTAGAATTAGAAGCAACGTACTCAAAATCAAATTCTCCAGAGCTTGCAACGAGAAATACAGGAACAGAAAACATCGGAAACAAAAGAAGTAATACTTTATTCAATGTTGATTATACAAATCCAATTTCAAAAAACGGAAAATTAGAATTAGGTGCAGAAGTAAGAATCAATGAAACTGAGAACAAAAACGAAAATACAAATGCATTAAATTCTTCATTTAAATATGATAGAAAAATGTATTCTGCTTACATCAATTACGGTCATAAATTTAACAAAGTAACCATGCAAGTTGGTGCACGCTTAGAGCAATATAACGTAGATGGTATGTTTAATGAAGAAACAAAAACACCTTCTGCATACACAAGTGATATTTTTAGTATTTATCCATCAGCATTTTTCACATACACACCTTCTGAGAAAAATCAATTTCAATTGAGTTACAGTAGAAGAGTTGACAGACCATCAATACAACAAGTAAATCCGATTAGAGAATGGAGTACACCGTTAATTACTTCTTTAGGAAATCCAGATTTATTACCACAATTTACAAATTCATTTGAAGTAAATTACACAAGACAAATTCAAGGAGGTTCTGTAACATTCGGAACATTCTTTAGAAGAGTAAATGATGAAATTTCTACAATCTTATATAAAGATCCAAATGACCCGACAAATACAAAACAGATTAAATCTGATGATAATTTTGAAGGAAACAACAGATATGGTTTTGAAGCTTCTTCAAATTATAAAGTTGCAAATTGGTGGAGAGTAAATGCTAGTTTAGATTTCTATTCTCAAACATTAAAAGGTATTGTTGCAAATACACAAACTGAAGTTACAAATAATGCATTTAATGTTAGAGTTAGTAATAGTTTTACAGCAACTAAAAACTTAAGAATCCAATTACTTGGAATGTACAGAGGTGCAAATAAAAACTTACAATTTGATGTTTCTCCAATGTGGGTGATTGCTTCTGGTGCAAGTTATAGAGTTTTAGAAGGAAAAGGAAATATTACTTTTAGAGTAAATGATATTTTTAATTCTGCAAAATTTAAATTCAATTCTACAACTCCATTTACACAAACAGGACAATTTCAAGGAGATCAACAATCAGTTTCATTAGGATTTAACTACAGATTTGGTGGTGGAAAAAACCGTGCAAAAAGTAGAAGAAACAGAGACAACAACGAAAAACAAGGCGGAGGTTTTATATAACCAACACCAAAAACCAAGTATATATTATTTGAATAAAAAAATCCGAAGCAATTGCTTCGGATTTTTTATTATTCTATATTCTATAATTACCAGCGAATCACCACAGATCCCCAAGTAAATCCGCTTCCAAAAGCAGCTAACACAACCAAATCGTTGTCTTTAATTTTACCTAATTCCCAAGCTTCGGTTAAAGCAATAATTACAGAAGCCGCAGTTGTATTTCCGTACTTCATTATATTATTAAAAACCTGATTGTCTGCTAATTGAAATTTCTTCTGAATAAATTGCGCAATACGTAAATTTGCTTGATGCGGAATTAACATATCAATATCATCTTTTTGCAATCCATTAGTTTGTAAACCTTCTATAATTGCTTCAGAAAAACGACCAATTGCGTGTTTAAAAACAAATTGTCCGTTCATATAAGGATAATAAGAAATATCTTCTGGATCGTTTGCTTCCATAATTTCTGGAACCCAACGCGAAGTTGATGGTCCAATTAATGCCAATTCTTTTGCGTGTTTTCCTTCAGAATGTAAATGAGAAGATAAAATTCCTTTTCCTTCTTCTTCAGTTCTTGATAAAATTGCTGCTCCTGCTCCATCACCAAAAATAACAGAAACATTTCTTCCTCTTGTAGATTTTTCTAATCCACCAGAATGATTTTCAGAACCAATTACTAAAATGTTTTTATACATTCCGGTTTTTATAAATTGATCTGCAACAGACATGGCGTAAATAAAACCAGAACATTGATTACGAACATCTAATGCGCCAATAGTTGGCATTTCTAATAAATCTTGAATTTGAACTCCGCCACCAGGAAAATACATATCTGGACTTAAGGTTGCAAATACAATAAAATCGATATCATCTTTTGTTAACCCAGCACGTTCAATGGCTATTTTTGCAGCTTTCGCACCCATAACAGCAGTTGTATCTCCAGTTTTTGGGTCAATCCATCTTCTTTCTTTAATTCCTGTTCTTTCTTGAATCCATTCATCAGAAGTTTCCATGAATTCTTTTAAGTCATCATTTGTAACCACATTTTCTGGAACATAATAACCTAAACCTGTTATTTTTGAATTATACATAATGTTTTTTGTCTTATTTTATTGATGTGCAAATTTAGTGTTTTAAAATTACTATTTTATTTATATCTTTACAACGTAAGTGGTTTACAAAAAACACAAACAACTATAACCAAACTAAAAGGAACGTCAATAAATTTTTATTGGCGTTTTTTTTATGTCAGTTTGTCACAAATCTATATTTGGTATTTTTTTTGACTATTACATTTCCAAATTATTAATACAAAATCTAAAAACATATATATTATGAGTAAAGGAAACATTAATGTATCGGTAGAAAACATTTTTCCGTTGATTAAAAAATTCTTGTATTCTGATCACGAAATATTTTTACGTGAATTAATTTCTA
>CAXICE010000058.1:0-9782 GCA_964022045.1 uncultured Polaribacter sp.
ATTCTGACACAGAAAAATGTACTTGTTCTAAATGTGGAACAAAAATGGAAGCACCAAAGAAAATTGACAGTTAATTAGTTACAGTAAACAGTAAAAATAAAATAAAATAAAAAGTTCGTCATTACGAATGAGGAACGAATGAAGTAATCTGTAAATGAATAATAAGATTGCTTCGTAAACTCGCAATGACAAAAAAGATGAAAAAAAGAAAATTACGTATAAACGGACATTCACATTTATTGCCGTACCCAGAGCAAATTCCGCAGTTTATGAAAGACAAGGAAATTTTTTGGGTGGATGATGAGCGCAAACATATGTTGCAAAAAGGATGGAAACGACCTGTTACAGATTCGAGTTTTTTCTTAGATGAAAAGTTAGCTTGGATGGAGAAAAATCGTTTAGATCATGCAGTAGTTTTAAATCTTTCTCAGTTATACGGAAATGGTTTGCGTTTAGAGGAAATGAAAAAAGCGTTGCGTTTTCAGAATGATTTTAATGCGAAAGTACAACACGATCATCCAGATAAATTTACATGCGGATTTGTGGTGCATCCAGGATTTATTCAAGGTGCATTATGGGAAATAGATCGTTGTGTAAACGAATTAGGATTGAAGGTTTTGTGTTTGCCAACACATTTTATGGATTCGATTGGGCAATGGCGTTGTGTATTTGATAAAGAAAATGATCCAATTTTTGAACTAGCAAATAAATACAAATTAGCGATTGAAATTCATCCGTATGACGGAGATAAAATGATAAAATTAGAAAATACTGCTTGGCGTTTTCATCTGATTTGGATGTTGGCACAATGTGGCGATGCCTATCATTTTTATACATTAAACGGCATGCAAGAACGTTTTCCGAATATCAGAACGTGTTTTGCTCATGGTGGTCAATTGGCACAAATGAATTTAGGAAGAAGAATTCAAGGTTTTGATGGAAGACCTGATTTGTTTGAAGGAAAAACACATCCAAGAAAAGCAGTTGGACACCCAAATATTTATTTTGATACGTTAGTTCACGATACAGATTCTTTAAAATTAATGATTGATAGACAAGGCTCTAATCAGGTTATTATGGGGTTAGATGATCCGTATCCGTTAGGAGAAATGGAAAGTGATGCGCAATCTTCATATCCAGGAAAATTATTAGATTTAGCAATTGAACGTGATTTAATTAACGAACAACAATATCATGAGATTTGGGAAGACAACACCTTGCGTTGGCTTTTCGGAGATGATAAACAAGCCAAAGACAACTTGGTAAATAAGATTTTATCGTAAATAAAAAAAGCTTCACACTTGTGAAGCTTTTTTTATTCTTAAATATGTTTTTTATTGAAAAGTAGAAGCGATGTTAATTTCAACTTCGTTCCAAGTTTTTGAAATTCCGTCTGCAGCTTTATGCAAATCTTTACAAATTGCATTCAAAGATTTAATAGCATCCTGTGCATTCCATTTTTCTAAATTCATCGTTGCGTTTAACTTAAATTCTTTTCCAGCTAAGGTATATGTAAAAGGTAAATCTGCTGTTACTCCGTTCATGGCAATTGATGCAATTCCGTTTGTATCATCGGTTAAAGTTAATTTACCAGATAATAACTTTGTATTGTCCATTACACCAAAGAAAAACTTACGTAATTTAAAATCTCTGTCAGAAAGATTTGAAAAAATGCTACTTACCGGAATCGAAAATTCAGCATTATTAATTGCCTCTTTAGCAGAGTCTCCTTCGCCATTTTTTGTAATGTTTACTTTTTTAAATTCTCCTTTTACAGCAATTTTATCAGTAGTTTTAAAAGCTGTCCACCCGATTGAGTTTTGTGCTGTTTGTAAAGAAAAAGCTGCTGTTTTTACTGCTTTTTTAACGACTTTCTTTTTTTCTTCAGACTTGCAAGAAGTCATTTGAAATGAAATTGATACTAGTAGTGTTATGAACAATAATTTTTTCATGATATAATTTTCTATAATTGTTTTACAATTTTGATGTATTCTTTTTTTGCATTTTCGATAGACATTCCTCTTAGTTGAACCCAAGCGTTTAGTTTAAAGCCATTTCTTAGGTCTAATTCGTTTGTTTCTACGTATTCTGGGTCATTATCACCGTAAGTTGCTTGTTTGTAATAGGCATATATTTTAAGCATAATATCTGGCGCAAATTGATCTTGAGACAGACTAGAAACTATTTTATAAGCATCTTGAAATTGTATGTCTATTGATTTACTCATTTTATTTATGTGCAACTATCTGTTCTCCTCCTTTAACTTTATCGCCAATTTTAACATCGATTTTAGTGTTTAAAGGTAAAAATAAATCTACTCTTGAACCAAATTTAATAAACCCAGCATCAGTACCTTGAATTACTTCTTGTCCTTCTTCTGCATAATTTACAATTCTTTTGGCTAATGCTCCTGCAATTTGTCTGTATAAAACGGGACCAAATTTTTTATTTTCTAAAACGATTGTTGTTCTTTCGTTTTCGGTAGATGCTTTTGGGTGCCAAGCAACTAAATATTTTCCAGGATGATATTTACTGTACTTTACTTTTCCACTTATAGCGTAACGTGTAACGTGCACGTTTAAAGGAGACATAAATATTGATACTTGTAAACGTTTGTCTTTAAAGAATTCAGGTTCTTCAACTTCTTCAATGACAACAACCTTTCCATCAACAGGTGCTATAATTTGATTATCGTTGATTGTTGTGTTTCTTTTTGGGTTTCTAAAAAATTGAAGAACAATAACATATAAAAAGATTAAAGCAATTTGAATAGACTTTGTCAGCCAATCAATATCAATAAATTTTTCTGCTAATAAAATTCCAGCAACAATAATTAATGATGTTACAGTAATAATTTTAAATCCTTCTTTATGAAACATAAACGTTCAGTTTTTTTAAATGATGAAGTATAAGTACAAATATACAAATGGCGCGGCAAAAAACAAGCTATCTAACCTGTCAAGTAATCCTCCATGACCAGGCATGATGTTTCCGCTATCTTTAATATTTGCTTGTCTTTTAAATTTTGACTCAATTAAATCGCCAATTGTACCAAAAATTGATAAGATTGTTGCGATTATCATCCAGTCTGATAAATTAATATTTGGATTGTTGTGTTGTGTTGAAATAATAAATGCAGCTATTAACGAAAACAGCAATCCACCAATAAAACCTTCTATTGTCTTTTTAGGAGAAACACTTTCAAATAATTTTGTTTTCCCAAAATTTTTTCCAACTAAATATGCAAAACTATCATTCACCCAAATAAAAATTAACGTACAAATTAGAATTCCTGGTTGATATTCTCCAAAAATAAATGGTATTGAGATTAGAAAGTAAAAAGGTAATGTTAGGTAGATTAATTGTAAAGATAAACGTTGAAAGATAGTTTCTGATTTAATTCTTTTTGAGCTAAAAAGTAAATAGATTAAAAATAGAGAGCCAATAATAGCAACAGTTAAGCTAGTTGTAGAAGAATATCCTTTAATAGGATAAATGAAAAAATACAACATTCCACCAAAAATAAGATAAGGAATAATATTTTTAGATTTTACAATTTTAGAGAACTCCCAAATACAAATAACAGCAAAAACACTTGTTAAAGTAATGTAGCTTTTTGCATCGTAAAGGATTGCAAATAAAAAAAGAGTAACATAAACAAATCCAGAAATAGATCTTGTTATTAAGTTGCGCATATTAAAAATCTTCAAACAGCAGCAAATATAAGTTTTTTGAATTACTGTTTCCGTAATTTAAGAAATTATCATCTTTTTTTTCCAAAGAATAGTTTTTTATAGCACTAATATTTGTGGGAATATTATCTTTAAAATTAGATTTGATTCCTGTTAATCCTTCTCCCGTGTTCTTAACTAATTGACTGGTTGATGCGTAAACAATAAAGTGTTCTGATAGTGATGCTAATTTTTTACTTCGGATTTGGTTTGAAGAAAAAAGAATGTCGCCATTGTCAGCAATTAAATGTTCACAAGTTGTAAGAAATGGAGCAGAATAATTTATGTCTGATTTGGTGTTAACTTCTATGTTTTTTGCTAATTTATTTAACTTAGTATCTAAACAAACTAATTCGTTCCAGTTGTTTTCTTGAATAATATTTTTTAGGTGAAATTCAATTTCTTCTTCCTTTGTACAATACAAAAATTTACCTCCTTTTTCAAGAAAGTAATGTACAAAAGAATCATCTAAAGATAAATTGACTTCTTGTTTTTTAGCCGATTTTTCTTCAGATGTTTCTTTAGATATTTTAAATACTTTTTTAAAAAAGCTCATTCTTAATAAAAAATTATTCTTCAGTTTTTTCTGTTACTTCAGTGTTTTTTTCTTCAGTTTTATCTTCTTCTTTTTCAAATGGTCTTTTTCCGAATACTTTGATCAAATCATCTTTAAATATAACTTCTTTTTCTAATAGTAACTCGGCAAGTATTGTTAATTTGTCTTTATTGTTTTCTAATAACTCTATGGCTCTTTGGTATTGAGCTTCAATCATTTTAGAAATTTCTTGATCAATGGTTTTAGCTGTTTCTTCACTATAAGGTTTCACAAAAGCATCATTTCCAGAAGAATCGTAATAGGTAATATTACCCACTTCATCATTTAAACCATAAACAGTTACCATGGCTCTTGCTTGTTTTGTTACTTTTTCTAAATCACTTAAAGCTCCGGTAGAAATTTTGTTGAAAATAATTTTTTCAGCAGCTCTTCCTCCAAGAGTTGCACACATTTCGTCTAACATTTGTTCAGTCTGAACAATCATTCTCTCTGCTGGCAGGTACCAAGCTGCGCCTAAAGATTGTCCTCTTGGAACAATAGTGACTTTTACCAATGGTGCTGCGTGTTCTAACATCCAGCTAACTGTTGCATGACCTGCTTCATGAAAAGCAATTGCTTCTTTTTCTTTTGGTGTTATAACTTTGTTTTTCTTTTCTAGACCACCAACAATTCTGTCAACAGCATCTAAAAAATCTTGATGTTCAATTGCTTTTTTATCATTTCTAGCAGCAATTAATGCAGCTTCATTACACATGTTTGCGATATCTGCTCCAGAAAAACCTGGAGTTTGTTGCGCTAAAGACTCAATGTTTACATCATCTCCAAGTTTTAAAGGCTTAATATGTACATCAAAAATTGCTTGACGCTCATTAATATCTGGTAAATCAACATAAATTTGTCTATCAAAACGACCAGCTCTCATTAACGCTTTATCTAAAACATCCGCTCGGTTTGTGGCAGCTAAAACAATTACGTTTGTGTCAGTTCCGAAACCATCCATTTCTGTTAAAAGTTGATTCAATGTATTTTCACGCTCATCATTTCCGCCTGTCATACTGTTTTTTCCACGCGCTCTACCAATGGCATCAATCTCATCAATAAAAATAATTGAAGGTGATTTTTGAGCTGCTTGTTTAAATAAGTCTCTAACTCTAGAGGCACCAACTCCAACAAACATTTCTACAAAATCAGATCCAGATAAAGAGAAGAAAGGAACTCCGGCTTCACCAGCAACTGCTTTAGCTAATAATGTTTTTCCTGTTCCAGGTGATCCAACTAATAATGCTCCTTTAGGTATTTTACCTCCTAAAGCTGTGTATTTTTCTGGGTTTTTTAAGAAATCTACAATTTCTTGTACTTCTTCTTTTGCGCCTTCTAAACCAGCAACATCTTTAAAGCTTGTTTTAACTTTTGTGTCTTTGTCAAAAAGTTTTGCTTTCGATTTTCCGATATTGAAAATTTGACCGCCACCGCCACCACCAGCTCCACCGCCAGACATTCTTTTCATAAAGAATAACCAAATTGCGATTAAGATAATGAATGGTAAAAATGCAAAAATTTGATCCATAAAACTTGTTTGTTCTATGTGTTTTTGATCAAATTCTAAGTTGTTTTTAGTTTTTGCTTCTGAAAGTTGATTTTCAAAATTTTGTAAGTCACCAAAATCATAAGCAAAAGCAGGTGCTTTTTGATTAAAGATAGTTTTCTTTTTGTATTGTTTATAAGCTTCCTTATCTAAGGCTACATCTGTTAAATAAATTTGAGCAATAGTTCTGTTAACAATAACAATCTCTTTGATGTCATTATCATTTAAAATTTGGGTAAATTTATTTGTAGAAATATTTTTGGAAGCAGAGTCTCCAGAGTTTAAAAACTGGAATCCAATTAAGAGAACAAAAATTGCTCCGTATACCCAATAGAAATTAATTTTGGGCATGTTTTTTTTATTTTTATTAGAATCACTCATGTGTTATTTTCTTAACTTTTAATTATTTTGTTGGGCTAATTGTTGTGGTTTTAGCATCTCCCCAAAGACTTTCAATATCGTAGTATTCTCTAATTTGTTTTTGAAAAACATGAACAACAACATTCACATAATCCATTAAAATCCATTCAGAGTTTACTTCTCCTTCTATGTGCCAAGGTTTGTCTTTTAAACTTTTGCTAACAACTTTTTGAATTGAGCCAGAAATGGCTTTTACTTGTGTATTAGAATTTCCAGAACAAATTATAAAATAATCGCAAACTGTATTTTCAATTTCTCTTAAGTCTAGTAGTTGTACATCTTCTCCTTTTACATCGTCAATTCCTCTAATTATTTCAGCAATTAATTCGTCTGTGTTTATTTTTTTGATCGCCATTAAAATTCTTTAATATTTAAAACAAAGTTATTGTTTTTTTATGATTATTTTGCGCTATATTCTACATGTTTGTAGAATTTTTAACAAATGAAGATAATCAAACTTAATGCCATCGACTCTACCAATTCTTTTTTAAAGGAAATGGCACAATCTTCTGTGTTAGAAAACTTCACAATTATTGTTGCAAAAGAGCAAATAAAAGGGCGTGGGCAAATGGGAACAAGTTGGTTTTCTGAACCAAATAAAAACTTACTATGTAGTGTGTTTGTTAGGTTTGATGATTTTCTGATTACGGATCAAGTTTTGGTGAATTATGCAGTTTCTATTGCGATTACAAATGTGTTAATTGCATATAAAATGCCAAGAGTAACAATTAAGTGGCCAAACGACATTTTGTCATCAAATAAAAAAGTTTGTGGAATTTTAATTGAAAATGTCATGCAGGGAAACAAAATTAAATCATCAATTATTGGCATTGGCTTAAATGTAAAACAACTTAATTTTCCTGTAAATTTTAATGCAACTTCCATTTTAAAAGAGTTAGAAAGAGAAATTGATATTGATGAGTTTTTAAAAGATTTAATTACTGAATTAAAAATACAGGTTGCTTACATAACAAATGCGTCAACGAATGTTTTAAAAATGAATTATTTAAAATATTTGCACAAAAAAAACACCCCAACTATGTTTAAAAATAGTGAAGGTGTTTTGTTTATGGGTAAAATTATTGATGTTTCTTCTCAAGGAAAATTACAAATTGAACTTGAAGATGATTCAATTAAAGAATTCGGAATTAAAGAAGTTTCTTTTGCTTAGAGTTTAGAAATATTTTCTACCAAAACTTCAATAAATTTGGTTAATGGTTTTTTAACCATCATTGCCATCATTGGGTTGAAATCTCCGTTAAAAATTAACTGAACTTCGCTTTTGTCAGCTGCTAATTCTTTGATGTTTCCAGATAAAGTAAAAGGTAATTTGCTGCTTGCTGCACCAAAAGTAATGTTAGAAAATGCTGTTTTTTCTTTTAAAACCAATCTAATTTCTGGCATTCCTTTTAAGGCAAATAAAAACGAATCTCCATCAACTTCAAATTTTTGAGTATTTTCTGGCATTAATTGTTCAAAGTTTTGAAGATTGATTAAAAACTCAAAAACTTCTTTTGAAGATTTTGCAACGCTAACTTTTGTGCTTTCTAAATTCATAATTTATTTTATTGATTCCACTCGCTTGGATTTTTTCTCCAATCTTGTAATGTGTTTAATTCTTTTTCTGAAATATAATTGCTGTCTAAAGCTTGTTCTAGCAAATATTCGTAGCTGCTTAACGTAGTTAATTCTACATTACTTTCTTTAAAATTAGCATCAGCAATTTCAAATCCGTATGTGAAAATTGCAACCATTCCTTTAATGTTTACATCGGCTTCTTTTAACGCTTCAACAGCTAATAAACTACTTTTTCCGGTGCTGATTAAATCTTCGATTACAACAACATTTTGTCCTTTTTCTAGATGACCTTCAATTTGATTCTTACGACCGTGCTTTTTTGCTTCAGGTCTTACATATACAAACGGAACACCTAATTCTTGAGCTACTAAAATTCCGATAGCAATTGCGCCAGTTGCAACACCAGCAATAACATCTGGTTTACCGTGTTTTTGTTCTACCAATTTTGCAATTTCTTCTTTTAAGAAATTACGAACTGGCGGATAAGACAACGTAATTCTGTTATCACAATAAATTGGAGATTTCCAGCCAGAAGCCCAGTTAAATGGTTCTGACGGACTTAATTTTATGGCTTTTATTTGCAATAAAAACTCAGCTGTTTTTTTTGCTGTATCTTTGTTTAAAATCATGCCGCAAATGTATAAAGTTTTTGTAAATGATAAGCCAATTATCTTAACAGATTCATTAAAAAAAGACAATAACTTTCGAGTTTATCTTTTTAAAGATGTTGTTGTGGATGAAATCTTACATAAACTAAAAAGAGGCAAGTCTAAAGGCGTTAATTTATTTTGCGCCAACTTAGAAAAAGATTGGGCAACTTTTAAAAATCATTTTAAAGTAGTTTCTGCCGCTGGCGGATTGGTTTTAAACCCAAATAAAGAAATACTTTTTATCCATCGATTAGGAATTTGGGATTTGCCGAAAGGAAGAATTGAAGAAGGAGAAACTATTGAAGAAACTGCTGTTAGAGAAGTAGAAGAAGAATGTGGTGTTGAAGGTTTAATCCTAGAAAAACCTTTAATTACTACCTATCATTTATTTTTCATGGATAATATTCAACAACTTAAAATTACACATTGGTTTTTAATGAAAACTGATTTTCAAGAAAAATTAACGCCACAATTAGAAGAAGGAATTACCAAAGTTGCGTTTAAAAATGAAGCAGAAGTTTATGAAGCGAGGCAAAACACTTATGCAAACATTCAATTAGTTCTAGATGCTTATAAACAAGCGTAATTTCAAAATAAAACCTATCTTTGCCGACTTCTTAAAGCAACCAAAATTATGACCGAATTTATCAGAAAAAGAGTAAAAAATGTAAAGAATGATGTTTTATCAGGAATTACAGTTGCGTTGGCGTTAGTTCCTGAAGCTGTAGCATTTGCATTTGTGGCTGGAGTTGATCCTTTAGTTGGATTGTACGCAGCATTTATGATTGGTTTAATTACGTCAATTTTTGGAGGAAGACCAGGAATGATTTCTGGAGCAACTGGGGCTTTAGCAGTAGTGATGGTTTCTTTAGTTGCTGAAGGGAATGCAATGGGAAATCCTGATGAAAACTTAGGGTTATACTATTTATTTGCAACTGTAATTTTAATGGGATTGATTCAAATTTCTGCAGGAGTTTTTAAGCTAGGAAAATTTGTGAGATTAATTCCGCACCCAGTAATGATGGGATTTGTAAACGGATTGGCAATTGTGATTTTTCTATCGCAATTAGGCATGTTTAAATCTACTGTAAATGGAGAAAAAGTTTGGTTAGAAGGAGACAGTTTATGGTTTATGATTGGCTTAGTTTTATTAACGATGTTGATTATGTGGGGTTTGCCAAAAATGAAAGCGACTAAAAAATTACCAGAAGCTTTAATCGGAATTTTAGTAGTTACCGGAATTGTAATTTTCTCAAATTTAG
>CAXICE010000059.1:0-9712 GCA_964022045.1 uncultured Polaribacter sp.
CCGGTGCATTTATTTTATTCTTTATCGCATTAGAAATGATTTTAGGAATCACTTTGTACAAAGATGATGATAGCTCTTCATCAATAACAACTTCTGTGTTTCCATTAGCATTTCCTTTAATTGCAGGCCCAGGTAGTTTAACCACTTTACTTTCTTTACGTGCAGAGTTTAGCATTGAAAATATTATAATTGCTGTTCTTTTAAATGTAATAGTAATTTACGCCGTATTAAAAACGTCTTCTAGAATTGAACGCTTTATTGGTCAAAATGGAATTAACATTATTCGTAAAGTTTTTGGTGTAATTCTATTGGCAATTGCCGTAAAACTATTTGCACACAATATTAAGGCATTATTTGTTTAACATGTTTGATTGTTTAATAATTGGCGGTGGTGTTGCGGGAATGCAATGTGCGTTGGTTTTAGGTTCTGCCAAAAATAAAGCCTTTGCTGCTGATAAAAATATTGGTATCGTCATCAATCAAAGAGCATCACATTTACAAAACGCGTTGTTTAATAATGTACTTGGACTAAATCCTAAAACTTTAGGAAAAGATATTTTAGAAGATGGCAAAAAGCAACTTTTAGAAGTGTATCCTCATATTCAACAAATTGAAAACGAAAAAGTAATTGCTGTTTTTGATGATGAAAATGACACTTATAAAGTAACTACAAACAAAAATACGTATCAAACAAAAATGGTGGTGGTTGCGCTAAATTATTCAAAGCCTTTTTCTATTGCTGGATTAGAGCAATATTTAGAGCCGCACATGAGAGCAAATCCTGCAAAAGACAGAATTCAGTTGCGTAATTTTAATCATTTGATAAAAGAAGGGTTATACGCTTGTGGAACCATTGCTGGCTGGCGAAGTCAGTTTGCAATTGCAGCCGGAAGTGGCGCAAGTGTTGCTACTGATATTCTGACACATTGGAATGATGGAAATCACACTAAAGTTCATGACAAAGCATAAAAAAATCCGAAGTAAATTTACTTCGGATTTTTTATTTTCTTTATAAATTCTAATTACTCTACAGTAACTGATTTTGCTAAATTTCTTGGTTGATCTACATTTTTTTCTAACATTACCGCAATATGATACGATAATAATTGAAAAGGAATTGTAGTTAACAATGGTGTTAAAGCTTCTTCTGTATCTGGAATTTCAATTACGTGATCTGCAATTTCTTTCACTTGAGTATCTCCTTCTGTAACAACGGCAATAATTTTACCACTTCTAGATTTAATTTCTTGAATGTTACTTACCACTTTTTCGTAATGACCTCTATTGGTTGCAATTACAAAAATTGGCATGTTCTCATCAATTAAAGCAATTGGTCCGTGTTTCATTTCTGCAGCAGGATAACCTTCTGCGTGGATATATGAAATTTCTTTCAATTTTAATGCGCCTTCTAATGCAACAGGAAAATTAAAACCTCTTCCTAAATACAAACAGTTTTTTGCATCTTTATAAACAGCGGCAATATTCTTTACATGCTCATCAATTTCTAGAAGCTTTTCAACTTGACTAGGAATTAATTGCATCGTTTGTAAATATGTTTGAAAAGCAGTTTTAGATAATGTTCCTTTTTCTTTTGCTAGTTTTAAAGCAATTAAAGAAAGTACTGTAATTTGTGTTGTAAATGCTTTTGTTGATGCAACTCCTATTTCTGGACCTGCATGTGTATAAGCTCCTGCATGCGTTTCTCTTGCAATAGAAGAACCTACTACGTTACAAACACCAAAAACAAAAGCTCCTTGAGATTTTGCTAGTTTTATTGCAGCCAAAGTGTCTGCAGTTTCTCCAGATTGAGAAATCGCAATTACCACATCATTTGGTGTGATAATTGGGTTTCTATATCTAAATTCTGATGCATATTCAACTTCAACAGGGATACGAGCCATATCCTCAAAAAGATATTCTCCAACTAATCCTGCGTGCCAAGAAGTACCACAAGCAACAATAATAATTCTGTCTGCATTTAAAAATTTAGACATATTATCATCAATACCCGCCATTCTGATAATACCTTCATCAGCTAACATTCTACCTCGATAAGTATCTATAATTGCTTTGGGTTGCTCATGAATTTCCTTTAGCATAAAATGTTCATATCCTCCTTTTTCAATTTGCTCTAAACTCATTTTAAGCTCTTGAATATCAGCAGCAATTAATTTATCATCTTGAATTTGACGAACCTTAATTTCTTTATCTTTTTTTATGATAGCCAATTCACCATCTTCTAAGTAAATAGCATCTTTAGTAAACTCAATAAAAGGCGATGCGTCTGATGCAACAAAAAATTCTTTGTTATCTTTTCCAACTCCAATTGCAATTGGGCTACCTAAACGTGCCACAACTATTTCGTTGGGTTTTGTTTTATCAAAAACAGCAATTGCATAGGCACCAATAACTTGAGTCAATGCTAACTGAACTGCTTTTCCTAATTTACAATTTTCCTTCTTTTTTACCTCTTCTATTAAATTCACCAATACTTCAGTATCAGTATCACTTTGAAAAATATAGCCTCTAGAAACAAGCTCTTTTTTTATAGTATCATAGTTTTCTATGATTCCATTATGAACAATTACTAAATCACCAGATTGTGAAAAATGAGGATGAGAATTAGAATCATTTGGAACACCATGAGTAGCCCATCTTGTATGGCCAATTCCGATATTTCCTTGCTTTCTTTCTGTTTCTTTTTTTGTGATTTCTTCTAGATCCGAGACTTTTCCTTTTGTTTTAGAAAGATGAATTTTTTCACCATCAAACATCATTATTCCAGCACTATCATATCCTCTATATTCTAAACGTTTTAAACCGTTGATAACAATTGGATAAGCTTCTCTTTGACCTATATAACCTGTAATTCCACACATAGCAATGCTTTATTTTTTTATTGAATAAGATATTTTTAGTTTCGCTTTTCTTGCTCCGTTTAAGCTAGAATGATTTAATAAAGTAACCACTTTTGGGTTCCAACTATAATTTGTAATTAAAGTATCTACAGCTGAAGTTGGTATATCAGATGAATTATACACTTTTAAACCTAAAGTTGGATTGTAATTTGACTCTCCGTTTAATAAATCAGAAATATAATCTGTGATTTTAAAAGTATAATAATCTGGCTTATCGTTATTAATTACCAATGTTCCTCCAAAAGATCCAGGCCCTTCAGAAATTATATCTTTAATTTGAGATTTCGGACTACCATCCTTATATAAAAATAACCTATACGGGGTAGCAATTGTATCTGTACCAACTATGTTCTGGTTTACATAAAAAGTTAAAGAAGCATCATTTATCAACCAGTTTTTATTTCTTAACTCTATTAATTGATTCGTAGGAAGCATTTTAACTTGCGCTCTATTTCCTGCCGTACCTTGTAGCACAATATTACCATTGTTTGGATATGCTTTCTCGTTCATTTTATACACACTAGTGCTAAAATTTGATAGTAATAAAGAGCTTTTCTTAGCAATTGTATCAATTATTGTTGTTCCTCCTTTTAGTACAGTTTTAGTATATCTGATTTCTACAGATGGTCTTAAATTATTATCTGAATGATTAAGTTTTAAAGATATCAGAGAACCTTCATTTCCAGTAGCTTGAATATAAAGCCCTTTAAAATATTGTTCTAAAGCTGCCTGAGATTCAAAATTAGGAGTATCAAATTGATCAACAAAAAGTTGTTTCATTTTTGCTTCATCTAAAGCAACTCTTCCAAAAGGATTGTTGTTTGATAACCTTATAGTATCTGTTTGATAAATTGTTCCATTACTTAATCTTCTTTTCACCTCCATTATTGTATCAGTAGCATTTGGTATAAATGGGTGATTTACTTGAGAGTTTAATTCCCCTGGTAGAATTTGATACGTTTTATTTGACGGGAAATTACTTGCCTTTGAAGGATTTACCGGATCTAATCTACTCATGTATGTATCAGTTCTATACAAATTAAGAAAGAAAGGTTTTGTTGGGTCTCCAATAATCGAATCTAATTTGTATTCTGAAGAGGTTCCGGTTGTTAATGTTGCTTGATAAGGTAATTTTAAAAATACTGTATCTATGGTTGTAACAATTGTTGTATCTGCGCCATAAGTTCTTTCGGCTGCATCTACAATGTTTACTGCATCTAAAGCTAATTGAGAAACCATTGAAGCTTCAATCTTTTCGTAATTAGGGTTATTATAAACTCCTAACAAATATTGACTAAGAGTTCCTCCAATTGTTAATCCATCCGCTCTTACACTTGTTATTTGTTGATTTGTAATTTCAATATCTATAATTGTATCTTTTGTGTCAAATTTTGAATTACTTACTACAGAACTTGCTATGTCTTGAAAATCTTTTTCACAAGAAATTACCATTGTTATAAACAATATAAACACACTAATATATGCACTTTTTTTAATCATTTTCATTTAAAATAATTGGTTATTCAGCTAAAACTTTGTTAGCATAAAAATTTAAATAAGCTTCGGTTAAGTTTTCCTCTGTTTGATATTCTAAAACGGGTTTATTGTTTGTTTCAATAAAACTATTTAAGTCGTCAGAGATACTTTCGCTTCCCTTAATTATGGCATCAGAATTTTCGATGGCACTTTTAAGAATATTGGTGTGGTTAGGTGTTTTTATTGTTGCAATTTTTGCAGCGTCAATTTTATCAAACTTCACTTTATCTGCTAATGAAGAATTTAACGTTCCTTCAAAATCATTATTGTAAATAGAGGTCACAATTTTACTTTCTGTAAATAAAGGCTCTTCTTTGTAAAACTCTTTTAAATATAAAGGCAATAAAGAAGCCATCCATCCATGAATATGAATAATATCTGGCGCCCAATTTAATTTCTTTACAGTTTCGATAACTCCTTTTGCAAAAAAGATAGCTCTTTCGTCATTATCTTCAAAAAGTTGGTCATCTTCATCCGTAAAAATTGCTTTACGTTTAAAATATTCTTCGTTATCAATAAAATAAACTTGCATTCTTTCTTTTGGAATTGATGCAACTTTAATAATTAACGGCATATCCATATCGTTAATAATTAAATTCATTCCTGATAACCTAATTACTTCGTGTAATTGATGTCTTCTTTCGTTGATTACACCAAATCTTGGCATAAAAATTCTTGTCTGAACTCCATTAGAATGTGCGTTTTTAGCTGCATTAAAAGCTGTTGATGCCATTTCTGTTTCTGGCAAATAAGGCACTACTTCAGATGAAACGTATAATATTCTCTTATCTTTCATTAAATCGATCACTTTATAAGAAGTGCAAAAATACACTTTTTTATGCTAATTTCATGTTAAAATGCTAAGTTTGCACACATTTAACAAGTAGTGTTTATGCAAATTTTCGAGAAAAAGAGTGCTTTAATTCATTGTTTATCTTTACTTAAAGAAAAAAACAAACAAATTGGTTTTGTACCAACAATGGGTGTATTGCATAAAGGGCATCAATCTTTAGTAGAAAAATCTATAAAAAATAACGATTTTACAGTGGTTAGTATTTTTGTAAATCCTACGCAATTTAACAAAGAAGAAGACTTAAAAAAATACCCTAAAACGCTAGAAGCAGATTTAGAATTACTTAAAAATGCTGGATGTGATTGTGTTTTTATTCCGTCTGTAAAAGAAATTTACGACCAAAAAGTGGTTTCTAAATCGTATGAATTTGGCGGAATTGAAAATCAAATGGAAGGTGAGTTTAGAACAGGTCATTTTGATGGTGTTGCAACCATTGTGCAAGCTTTTTTCGAAATCATAAAACCAAACAATTCTTATTTTGGTGAAAAAGATTTTCAGCAATTACAAGTTGTAAAAAAATTATCCGAACAAGAAAATTTAGACGTAAATGTTGTTGGTTGTCCAATTTTTAGAGAAGAAGACGGATTGGCTATGAGCTCTAGAAATGTTAGATTATCAGAAGAACAGAGAACCGAAGTTCCGTTTATTTATCAAACGTTAAAAAAAGCTGTGAATCTAGTAAAAACAAAATCCGTAAAAGAAATTTACACATTTGTAAAAAACGAATTCGCTACAACATCTTTAGATTTAGAATACTTTACAATTGCAGAAGAAAGCTCTTTAGAAGAAGTCTTAGAAATCGATTTTAAGAAAAAAAACAGGGCTTTTATTGCTGTAAATGCTGGCACAATTAGACTGATTGATAATCTTTCTATCTAAAAAAATATTCCTTTTCTTTTTTAACTTTTAATTACATTTAAAAGCATTATTTTTGCCGCATGTTAGTGCAAGTAGTAAAATCTAAAATCCACCGAGTTAAAGTAACGGGTGCAGATTTAAATTATATAGGAAGTATTACCATTGATTTAGATTTAATGGATGCTGCCAACATAATTGAAGGTGAAAAAGTGCAAATTGTTAACAACAACAATGGAGAACGATTAGAAACCTATGCCATTCCTGGCAAAAGAGGAAGCGGAGAAATTACATTAAATGGAGCAGCAGCAAGAAGAGTTGCAGTTGGCGATGTGTTAATTTTAATTGCATACGCATTTATGGATATTGATGAAGCTAAAGTTTTTAAACCATCTTTAGTTTTTCCAAACGAAACAACAAATACACTAAATTAAGTTTGAACGCAACAATAAAGAAATCATTAAAAATTATATTACCTCTTGCTTTAGGAGGATTTTTAGTTTGGTATTCTTTATCAAAAATTTCTATTGATGTTCTTATCGGATATTTTAAAAACGCCAAATATTCTTGGATTTTCCTCGGATTATTCTTCGGAATTTTAAGTCATTTATCAAGAGCATACAGATGGAAGTTTATGTTAGAACCAATTGGTTACAAACCAAAATTTACCAATAGTGTTTTAGCCGTTTTAATTGCGTATTTAGTAAACTTAGCAATTCCAAGAGCTGGTGAAGTTTCTAGAGCTGCTGTATTATCTAACTACGAAAATGTGCCTTTTGAAAAAGGATTCGGAACTATTGTTGCCGAAAGAATTGCCGATTTAATAATGATGTTAATCATTGTTGCCATTACACTTTTTGTACAGTTCGATTTTATTTACGACTTGCTTACCAAAAATTTCGACCCAACAAAAATAATTATCATTTTAATTGGATTAATTGTTGGTTTTTTTGTGTTTACATCTTTCGTAAAAAAAGCAAAAAAGGGGTTTCTTTTAAAAATAAAAACCTTTGTTTCTGGTTTGGTAGAAGGTGTTACAAGCATCTTTAAAATGAAAAATAAATGGGCATTTATTTTTCATACCGTTTTTATTTGGGCAATGTACGTTGCTATGTTTTGGGCAACAATTCCTGCAATTGAAGGTTTAAACGTTCCTATTGGCGGCGTTTTAATTGGTTTTATTGCTGGCGGATTTTCTATTGCTGCAACAAACGGCGGCGTTGGTTTGTATCCAATTGCAGTAGCTGGCGCTTTTGCTTTATTCGGAATTGACGAAGAACCTGCAAATGCTTTTGGTTGGATTATGTGGACTGCACAAACTGCAATGATTGTTATTTTTGGAGGATTATCTTTCTTAGTACTTCCAATCTACAATAAAAATAAATAGTTTTTGGGCGTTACCAAGGTCGCGCTTTCATTACTCGCTTAACGCAAAAAAGCGTTAGAGCTCAAACAAACCATTCAATCACTAACGCAGCTATTTAATTAACTTTTAGCAAAACAATTTGTAATCGTTTTTTTTAAAGCAAAAACTCAAGATTACTTTGTAACTTTGATACTTTCAAACTTTGTAACTAAAATTAATGGCTAAAGTAAAAACAACTTTTTTTTGTCAAAATTGCGGCGCACAATCTGCAAAATGGACTGGACAATGTAATACTTGTAACGAATGGAATACCATTGTTGAAGAAGTAATTCAAAAAGAAGATAAAAGAAACTGGAAACAAACTACTTCTGTAAAACAAAAGCCAAAACCTTTACGAATTGATGAGATTCAACTGAATCCAGAAGAAAGAATTAAAACCAACAACAACGAATTAGATACAGTTCTTGGAGGTGGTTTGGTTAAAGGTTCTGTTACTCTTTTAGGTGGTGAACCCGGAATTGGGAAATCAACATTATTGTTGCAAGTTGCTTTATCAATTTCACAAAAAGTATTGTACGTTTCTGGTGAGGAAAGTCAATCTCAAATAAAAATGAGAGCAGAAAGAATCGATTCTAAAGAATCTAATTGTTTGATTTTAACAGAAACCAACACACAACAAATTTTTAAAAATATTGAAGAGGTTCAGCCAGAATTTTTAGTGATAGATTCTATTCAAACTTTACACACAGAATCAATCGATGCAACACCTGGAAGCATTTCTCAAATTAGAGAAACCACGGCAGAATTAATCAAATTTGCCAAAGAAACAGCAACGCCAGTTTTATTAATTGGTCACATCAATAAAGAAGGACAAATTGCTGGTCCAAAGATTTTAGAACACATGGTTGATGTTGTTTTACAATTTGAAGGCGACAGAAATCATACATACAGAATATTAAGAGCACAAAAAAATCGATTTGGATCTACAGCAGAACTAGGAATTTACGAAATGCTTTCTGATGGTTTGCGAGAAATTTCTAATCCGTCAGAAATATTAATCTCTAAAAAAGATGCTGATTTAAGCGGAACCGCAATTGCATCAACTTTAGAAGGAATTAGACCTTTAATGATCGAAATTCAGGCCTTAGTTTCTACTGCGGTTTATGGAACACCGCAGCGCTCTACAACAGGTTATAATTTAAAAAGATTGCACATGATTTTGGCGGTTTTAGAGAAACGAGCCGGATTTAAGTTAGGCGCAAAAGATGTTTTTTTAAATATTACTGGAGGCATAAATGTTGACGACCCAGCGATAGATTTAGCCGTTGTTGCATCTATTTTATCATCAAATCAAGATATTGCAATTGCGCCACATGTTTGTTTTGCCGCCGAAGTTGGTTTGGCAGGAGAAATAAGACCAGTTTCTAAAATTGATCAACGAATTAGCGAAGCAGAAAAATTAGGCTACACCAAATTTGTTGCTTCTAAATACAATAAAATCACTACAAAAAATCGTAAAATTCAACTAATTCTTGTTGGAAAAGTTGAAGAAGCTTTTGCAACTTTATTCGCATAAAAAAACCGAACATTTCTGCTCGGTTTGTATTTTATAAAATTCTAAAAATATTCAGAATTTATTTTTTATTAGCTTCTTTAATGTACTTTTCTAACGCCATTGTCATTGATGGAGTTTCTGGTGCTGGAGCAACAATATTACATTTTAACCCTGCTTCTGTTGCAGCTTTAACTGTAGAATTTCCAAAAACTGCAATTCTAGTATTGTTTTGCTTAAACCCTGGAAAGTTCTTAAATAAAGAGTCAATTCCTGATGGACTAAAAAACACTAAAATATCGTAAAAAACATTTTCTAAATCAGATAAATCACTTACAACTGTTTTGTACAACGTTGCTGGTTTCCAATCTACACCTAATTTATCTAGTTCAGCTGGAATTAATGCTTTTAACTTATCTGAAGCTGGTAGTAAAAATTTTTCTTCTTTATGTTTTTTGATCAATTTACATAATTCAGGAAAAGTTCGGTTACCAACATAAATTTTACGTTTTCTGTACACTACATATTTTTGTAAATAATAAGCTACAGCTTCAGATTGACAAAAATATTTCATCGCATCTGGCACTTTAAAACGCATTTCTTCTGCAATTCTAAAGAAATTATCTACCGCA
>CAXICE010000060.1:0-9655 GCA_964022045.1 uncultured Polaribacter sp.
TAAAGAACATCTAAACTTCCTTTACCTTCTCTAATAATTTCTGGTTCATCCGAAGTTAAATCTATTACTGTAGAAGCTTCATTATCACCATAACCTCCATCAATTACAATGTCAACAATGTCTTTCCATTTTTCGTAAATCAATTCTGGGTCTGTAGTATATTCAATTACATCATCATCATCATGTATAGAAGTTGACACAATTGGATTTTCTAAAGTCTCGACCAATTTTCTAGCAATATTATTATCTGGAACACGAATTCCGACTGTTTTTTTCTTTTTAAAAACACTTGGCAACGATTTACTTCCTGGTAAAATGAAAGTATATGCGCCCGGCAATGCTCTTTTTAACAATTTAAATGTTGATGAATCTATTTGCTTTACATAATCGGACAAATGACTTAAATCGTTACAAACAAAAGAAAAATTTGCTTTGTCTAGTTTTACGCCTTTAATTTTTGCGATTTTCTCCAATGCTTTTGTATTGGTAATATCGCAACCCAAACCATAAACAGTATCTGTTGGATAAATAATTAATCCGCCATTTTGCAAGGTTTTTACAATTTTATCAATCTCTTTTTGATTTGGATTTTCGTTATAAAGTTTAATAAATTTTGCCATGATAATTTTATTTTTACTTCTGTAAAGTAAAGTTACTAAAAAAGCTCAATTGAAATTCAATTGAGCTTTTTTTTATTATGTGAAGTTTACTTTTTTTTAATTTTCTACCAATCTAAAACCTTCTCCATGAATATTTAAAATTTCAACTTTTTCATCTTCTTTTAAATATTTACGCAACTTAGCAATGTATACGTCCATACTTCTAGAAGTAAAATAATTATCATCACGCCAAATTTTTGTCAATGCTAATTCTCTTGGCATTAAATCATTTTTATGAACGGCAAGCATTTTTAACAATTTACTTTCTTTTGGAGATAATTTTTGATTTTCACCACCATTAAAAGATAAATGTCTCAATTTTGAATTAAAGAAAAATTGACCAATTGTAAATTCAAATTCATCTGACTCTTTATTTGTATCGGTTTCTTTTCTCTGTAAAATTGCTTTTATTTTAAATAGCAATACTTCAGAATCAAAAGGTTTGTTTAAATAATCATCTGCTCCAACTTGATATCCTTTTAAAACATCTTCTTTCATGGTTTTTGCCGTTAAGAAAATAATAGGAATATCTTTATTTGTAGAACGGATGTCTACTGCTAAAGAAAAACCATCTTTACGCGGCATCATTACATCTAAAATACACAAATCAAAATCGTTGTTTTTAAATTCGATTAAACCTTCAATTCCGTCTTTTGCATGCGTAATATTGTAATCATGCAATGCTAAATAATCTTTTAAAACTGTTCCAAAATTTGGATCATCTTCTACTAATAATATTTTTTTACTTCCCATAATATATATGTTTTAATATTTTTAAATTAATGGTAATTTTACTGTAAACGTACTTCCTTTTCCTTTTTCACTATTTACAAAAACCGTACCTTGATGGTTATCTACAATTTCTTTTACATAAGCTAAGCCCAAACCATGCCCTTTTACATTATGAACATTTCCTTTATGTTCTCTGTAAAACTTATTGAATACATATTTTTGTGCATTTTTCCCCATTCCAATTCCGTCATCTTTTATTTTAATGATAAAGAATTTTGAAGTGCTTTCTGTAAATACTTCTATGTTTGGCTTTTCTTTAGAATATTTTAAAGCGTTTTCTAACATATTAACCAACACATTTGTTAGATGTAAATGGTTTCCTAAAACTTCAGATTGTAAAGCGTGTAAATTGGTAGTGATATTTCCTTTTTTATCGCCAACTAATAAACTAACATGAGAAATTGCTTCTTCAACTATGTCGTGCATATCAATAGCAACCTTACTCATTTCTATTTGATTTTTCTCAAGCTTAGAAATTCGTAAAACATTTTCTACTTGCCCGTGCATTCTTTTATTTTCTTCACGAATCATTTTAACATAACGATTTACTTTTTCGTTATCATTAATAATTTTTGGGTTCTTAATTGCATCTAACGCTAAATTAATTGTTGCAATGGGCGTTTTAAACTCATGCGTCATATTGTTAATGAAATCCGTTTTTATTTCAGATATTTTTTTCTGCTTAATAATCTGATATAACGAACTAGAAAATGCAATGATAATAATGAATATAAAGAATACAGATAATAATAAAATATTAGAGATTCCTGCTAAAATATGTTCTTTTTGATCAGGAAAAGTAACATATAATTTAAATTCACTATTTCCACCATCATCTAAAAACAAAGGTGAACCAATACTATTTTCTTTATTAATTGTATAGTATCCCGATTTTAAATTTGTTAAATAACCATCTTCACTATAAACACCATATTTAAAATCAATATTAATTCCTCGTTTAGAAAACTCTTTTTTTAAAGTTGCATTTAACTCTCTATTATTGATTCTTTTGTGAATAGGAAAATAGGATTGATAGACACTAAATACATCATCATAATATACTTTTTCTGCTTCTAAGTTTCTCTTGATAGTTGTAAAGTTTTGGGAACTGTTATTTGTAGAAAAATCGCTATTTGTAGAAAATCTGTTTGCGTTAAAAAAATCTTCTTTACCAATTATTCTTTTTACAAACAAACTATCATTATCTAAAAAATCTTCACCAACTTTAATGTTCTGCTCAAAAACAGTTAACGTATAAGCAGTAACTTTTGTTCCTGCTGTATCCATTTTTTGCAGAATATAATTACGTAACATTCTGCTAGTTGCACCTGGTGTTGCGTCTAAAAAAGGTCTTATCTGTCTTTGAAATTCTTCATATTCTTTTTCAGCGACTTCTTCAGAAACTGCTGTTAAAGATATCTTTACATCATTTAAGAATTGTTTTCTTTTTGTCTCAACCGCATTGCCAATCCAATATACTTGAACTGTAACAATTCCGATTAAAGAAAAGCTCATTAGAGCTACAATAAGGACAAACATTTTTTTACCCATAATTCAAAAATATGCGTTTCTAACTTGTTTATTAACGTTTTTAACGCATGTTAACAAAAATAGTGAGTTTTTAAGGATTTTTTAAGAAAACTATTAAATATATTAAAATTGGAGCACCTTATTTTGTTAAATTATTATGAATTCTCATAATTTGAGGTAACAAATCATCTGAAGTATTATTTGTGACAATATAATTAGAAAGTAGTTGTTTTTTTACATCTTTCCATTGGTTGTTCATTCGGTTTTTAACTTCACTTTCTGAAGTATTATCTCGTTTTACAACGCGTTGAATTCTTATATTTTCATCGGCAATTACAGTGATTATTTTATCACATAAAACATCGCTATTGTTTTCAAACAAAATGGCATTTTCATACAACACATATTCTTTGTCAGAATTTAAGCTCACAAAATTCTTAAAATGCTTATAAACCTCTGGATGCACAATAGAGTTTAAAATGGCTAACTTTTCTTTATCTGCAAAAACAATTGTAGCTATAAATGCTCTGTTTAATTGATCACCTTGATATGCTTCTTCACCAAATTCTTTACAAATTTGTTTTTTAATTATGGGTGAAGTAATCATTAGTTTTTTAGCTTCATCATCGGCATAATAAATAGCAATATTTCCTATTTTATCAAACGCTCTTGCCACTGTAGATTTTCCGCTTCCAATTCCGCCTGTTAAACCAACTACCATCTTATTTCTGAATTAAATATTCTATTTTATTTGGATTAACTTTTACAGAAGTAACAAATCCTGGTTTTATTACAACTCTAGGTATTAAGTAATTCAAGTTATTGTTTTGCGAATTGTTATAATCACAAACAACTTTAAATGAACTTAAGTTTACTTTATTAAAATTGGTCAATCCAACTTGATAAAAAACTTTAACTTTTTTAGGAAACGTTGTTACAGAAATACTGTCTGGCAAATTAATTATCTCAAATGGAAACTCTAAATTTCCTTCTGTAAAACGATCTACTTCACCAAAAACCGTTGCTTCTTTAATACTGAATTTTATGGTTTTAGAAGTTTTAGAAATCTGTAGTTTTTGTTCAATCGATTTAGAAATATTTTTTAACTCTAATTTTTCAAGATACAAATATTGTAAAGTGTCAATTTGTTGTTTTGGACCCGAAACTAAAATTGAATCTGGTGTTACAACAACATCTTTTGTTAAATGATGCCCTAATTTATAAGTGAAATCATAAGTTCCTTTTAAAGCTACTTTTTTAGATGTTAATTGCCCTAAATCTAAATAAATAGTGTCTTGTTCAATTGCGTTTATAACAAACCCGCTTGACACTTGGCTTTGAATATCAATCTTTTGATTTTCTAAGAGAAAATAAAACTCTGAATTATTTTTTTGTTTTAATTTCTTTACATCTAGTTTAATTTTCTTCTTAAAAATACTCGTTCCAAAAAGTTTAAAACCAGAAGCTTTTGCTTGAATATCTATCGCTTGCAAAGGTTCGCTTTGTATTAATTTATCTTGTGGAATATTTATGTATTCTACAGGAAATGAAATAACAGTTTGATATTCTTTAGACAATTTTGTAAGTGACCAAAATAAAACAGTTATAATTAAAGCTACAAAAAAAGATTTTGGAATTTTACGTTGATTGTTTTCTTTTCGCATCTTATTAATATAATTATTTGCAAGCTACACAAAGCAAATTAAAAACGCAACGTTGTTTTCTTTTGTTCAAAAAAAAAGAGAGCAAATTGCTCTCTTTTTTCAATCATTAAAGTGATTTATTTTTTTGCTGGTGCATTTAACTTATTTGTTAAATCCATAGAAATTGCAGCTTTTTCAAACTTTATCTTCCCTGCTCCTGTTTCAATTGTGATGGTGTTATCGTTTTCGTTTACCTCAACAATTTTACCGTGAATTCCACTACTTGTTATAACTCTAGTTCCTTTAGCTATATCAGCTTGAAACTTTTTTTCTTTTTTTTGTTTTGTCATTTGTGGTCTAATCATAAAAAAATAGATGACCACGATCATTGCCAAAAATGGCAACATACTTCCAATTCCTCCAGCGCTTGCTTGTAAAATTATCATTACTTTATTATTTCTTATTTACAATTCCTTTCAACCTTAATATTTCACGCCCAACAGCCGTATTTGTAAACAATGTTACATCTTTAACTTGTCTTCCGCCACCTTTATTAGAAGTATCAAATTTTACAGTAATTTCTGTAGATTCTCCTGGTGCAATTGGTTTATCTTTTGGCCAAGTTGGTACAGTACAACCACAAGTTGTTTTTGCATCTGTAATTACTAACGGAGATTTACCTGTATTTGTTAATGTAAAAGTTGTTTCAATAATTTCACCATCAGTAACAGTTCCAAAATCAAATTCTTTTTTATCTAACTTAACAATTGGCGCACCTTTGCTAATATCTATGTCTCTTTTCTTTGCGTCTGCTAATTTAGACATATCTACTTTTGCAGCTGCGTTTCCTTCTTTACAAGCTGTAAAAATTCCTAAAGAAACAGCTAAACTAAAAACGATTATTTTTTTCATGATTTAAAAATTTTATGTAAAAATACAAATTATAATAATCCTCTACCAATTTTATTAAGTCTTTTATTTTCAGAATATTCTCTAGACAATTTATCTAAAACTCCGTTGATAAAATAACCACTCTTATTAGTCGAGTAATCTTTTGATATTTCTATGTATTCATTTATGGTAACTCTAACCGGAATTGAAGAGAATTTTAAAAACTCTGCAATTGCCATTTTTATTAAAATCATATCGATATCTGCAATTCTATCTGATTCCCAATTTGGAGTTTTACTGCTGATATCATCTTCAAAAGAAGTATGATTTAAGATTACTTTTCTAAACAATTCTAACACAAATTGCTCATCATCTTCGTCCTTGTAAATACTTTTTAAAACGATTGCTTTTTGCTCTTTTGCCTTACTTAAAGTTCTTAAAACCCATGTATTTACAAACGGAATATCATCTAACCAACTAATTGTTTGGTCTTCGTAATACTCAGCTAACTTATCTTCTGGAGCAATAATTTCTGTAAAAAAATCTTGCACAAACTTCTTATCAGCTTTAAAAGAATCGTCATTAGAATTCATGTATTCTTCATACAAATTACTTGCTTGCAATTTCTTCCAAAGAATTTTCACATATTCATCATCAACTTTCCAATTATTCAATTTCTGATTTTCAATATGATCAGCAATTGATCTACTAGAAGCAATTGTTTCAATTACTTTGTTATCGATAAATCTTGTGTTGGGATTTAAATCTTCTTTAGTAGCAAGATGTTTCTTTTTAGAAACTTCTAATTTCTGAACTGCTAATTTTTGCACTTCAACTAACAATTGTAGTTGTAAAACATATAAATCTAACAGTTTTTGAATGCTGTGTTTTAAGAATTTTTCTTCTTTCACTAAATCATCAGCTTTTGATGTTATCATTGCATAAACCGATTGCATTACTTTGACTCTAATATGTCTTCTATTAATCATTCTAAAGAACTTGTTTAAAAAAAGGCGCTAGAAAAATTCTAGCGCCCTGCAAAAATATAATTTTTATTGATATTTTTCTATTTGTTTTGCTCTTTTTTACGAGTATCAATTCTGCTTTGAGCAATATTTAATGCTGCTCTATGTGTAGTGATATCTTCTTTAGCTGAAAGGTTAAAAATATCTAACGTTGTATTGTAAATATTTTCTGTTTTTCTAATGATTTCATCTTTACCATATCCTTCTAATTCAGCATATACATTGATAATTCCACCTGCATTAATTAAGAAATCTGGTGCGTAAGCAATTCCTTTTTCCTTTAATAATCTTCCGTGTTTAATCTCATCAGCCAATTGATTATTTGCAGCTCCAGCAATAACTTTTGCTTTTAATTGACCAATTGTATTATCATTTATTGTTGCTCCTAAAGCACAAGGTGCATAAATATCTACATCTAAACCGTAAATATCATTTCCTAAAACAACATTTGCTCCGTATTTTTTACTTAATTCTTCTAAACGCGCTTCGTTAATATCATTAATGATTACTTTTCCGCCTTCATCAGTAATATGTTTTACCAAAGTTTCTCCAACATGACCAACTCCTTGAACTAAGACTTTTTTACCATCTAAATTTTCTGTTCCGAATTGATATTTAGCAGCTGCTTTCATCCCCATAAAAACTCCATAAGCAGTAATTGGCGAAGGGTTTCCTGCACCACCAAGGCTTTCTGAAATTCCGGTAACGTGAGGCGTAACTTCTCTAACAATATCCATATCGCGAGTTTCCATTCCAACATCTTCTGCTGTAATGTATTTTCCGCTTAAAGAATGAACAAACTCACCAAATCTACGCATTAAAGCATCGTTCTTTTGTGTTTTAGCATCACCAATAATAACAGCTTTACCTCCACCAAGATTTAATCCTGTAATTGCAGATTTAAAAGTCATTCCACGAGACAAACGCAATACATCATTTAATGCATCCCATTCGCTATTATAAGTCCACATTCTAGTTCCTCCTAAAGCAGGACCTAAAACCGTATTATGTATACCAATAATTGCTTTTAATCCTGTATCTTCGTCGTTGCAAAAAACGATTTGTTCATGTCCATCAAAAGAAACTTGTCCAAATACTGGATCATTTTTTAATTCTTTTGCGTCGATTATGTTTGCTGTCATTTTTATTGTTTGTTTTTATATAAGAAATTTAAAAATTTCTTAATTTTTGAGCTGCAAAAGTATGATATTAACAAATCATTTCAAAAAAAACCAAGTTTAATTATGATATTATTAAGATTTAAAACTTCTTGATAAAGATTAATTAATCTTTAAACCATATCAATATATAATTGTTAATGAAAGCATTACAATATTTAAATAAGTACTTTTTAAAATACAAATACCGATTGTTAATTGGAATTATTATCACCATTTTATCAAAAATATTGTCATTAAGAATTCCGAGAATTATTGGTGATTCTTTTAATATTGTTGATGAATATAGAAATGGATTGATTACAAATACTGATGATGTAAAACATCAACTTTTAATAAATATCTTACTGATTGTAGGTGTTACTTTAGTAGCTGGTTTTTTCACCTTTTTAATGCGTCAAACCATTATTGTTACTTCTCGTTTGATAGAATTTGATTTGAAAAACGAAATCTATCAACAATACCAACGTTTATCAATCAACTTTTATAAAAAGAACAGAACGGGCGATTTGATGAACAGAATTAGCGAAGATGTTTCTAAGGTTAGGATGTATTTTGGACCTGCAATTATGTACAGCATGAATATGATTATGCTGTTTGCTGTTGGGTTTTATCAAATGTTTAGCATTGATGCCAAATTAACAATGTACACGTTAATTCCGTTTCCAATTTTGTCAATCTCTATCTTTATTCTAAGTAAAGTTATCAATGAAAAAAGTACGATTGTTCAACAATATTTATCAAAATTAACAACATTTAATCAAGAGTTTTTCTCTGGAATTAATGTGGTGAAGTCTTACGGAATTGAAAAATCAATCATCAAAAATTTTGACACGTTAGCAAACGATAGTAAAGAGAAAAACATTGATTTATATAAAGTACAGGCTATCTTTTTTCCGTTAATGGTTTTATTAATTGGAATTAGTAATTTGTTAGTGATTTATATTGGAGGTAAACAATATATTGCTGGCGAAATTCCGATTGGAGTAATCGCAGAATTTATTTTATATGTAAATATTTTAACTTGGCCAGTTGCCATTGTTGGCTGGGTAACGTCAATGATTCAGCAAGCTGAAGCTTCTCAACAACGAATTAATGAGTTTTTAGAACAAGTTCCAGAAATAAAAAATACATCAGAAAATCATACAAAAATAACAGGTTCTGTTGCTTTTGAAAATGTAAGTTTGGTGTATGATGACACAAACATTACAGCGTTAAAAAACATCAGTTTTAAAATAAACGAAGGAGAAACTGTTGCTATTTTAGGAAAAACTGGTTCAGGAAAATCATCGATTATTAATTTAATTTCTAGATTATACGATACTTCTAAAGGAACTGTTTTAATCGACAATCAACCAATAAAAGAATTGAATTTAACCGATTTAAGAAATCAGATTGGTTTTGTTCCTCAAGATCCGTTTTTGTTTTCTGATACGATTGAAAACAATATTAAATTCGGAAAAGAAGACGCTACAAAAGAAGAAATAGTATTAGCAGCTAAAAATGCGGTAATTCATAATAACATTGTTGATTTTAAAGATAAATACGAAACCATTTTAGGAGAACGAGGTGTAACACTTTCTGGCGGACAAAAGCAACGTTTAAGTATTGCGAGAGCTGTAATTAAAAATCCTAAGATTTTAATTTTTGATGATTGTTTATCAGCAGTTGACACAGAAACAGAAGAGCAAATTTTATCAAACTTAGAAAAAGTATCTAAAGAGAAAACTACTTTTATTATTAGTCATAGAGTTTCATCGGCTAAAAATGCCGATAAAATTATTGTGTTAGACAACGGAGAAATGGTGCAACAAGGAACTCATAATCAACTAATAACAGAAGACGGATATTATAAAGAACTGTACGAACAACAACTTTTAGAAAAAGAAAACTAAGGTTTCATTAGAAAAAGTAAAATATTTTTTTAGATTTGTTCA
>CAXICE010000061.1:0-9604 GCA_964022045.1 uncultured Polaribacter sp.
TAAATTTATCATGTGGAGTTACAGAACCTGGCTTACAGATTACCATTCCTCTTTTAATTTGCTCTTTATCAATACCTCTTAATAAGATACCTGCATTATCTCCAGCCTCACCTCTATCTAAGATTTGACGGAACATTTCAATACCAGTAATTGTAGAAGTTAACTTTTCAGCTCCCATTCCAATAATTTCTACAGGATCCCCTGTATTAGCAATACCTGTTTCGATACGACCTGTAGCTACAGTTCCACGACCAGTAATTGAGAATACATCTTCAATTGGCATTAAGAAATCTTTATCAACTTCTCTTAATGGCTCTTCAATCCAAGAATCTACAGCTTCCATTAATTCCATTACAGAATCAACCCATTTTTGTTCTCCGTTCAATGCACCTAATGCCGATCCAGCAACAACAGGTCCATTATCACCATCATAATCATAGAAAGAAAGTAAATCTCTAATTTCCATGTCTACTAATTCTAATAATTCCTCATCATCTACCATATCTACTTTATTCATAAATACAACGATTCTAGGAATCCCTACCTGACGACCTAATAAGATATGCTCTCTAGTCTGTGGCATTGGTCCATCAGTTGCAGCTACTACTAAAATAGCTCCATCCATTTGTGCAGCACCAGTTACCATGTTCTTTACGTAATCCGCGTGACCTGGACAGTCAACGTGAGCGTAGTGACGATTAGCTGTTTGGTATTCTACGTGAGATGTATTAATTGTAATACCTCTTTCTTTTTCTTCTGGAGCATTATCGATTTGATCGAAATCTTTTGCTTCAGACAAACCTGCATCTGCTAATACTTTAGTAATTGCAGCAGTTAATGTTGTTTTACCGTGATCAACGTGTCCAATAGTACCGATGTTTAAGTGTGGTTTTGAACGATCAAAAGTTCCTTTTGCCATGATTATTAAATTTTAATTCTTAGTTAAATATATTTAGTGTTTATTGTATTCTATTTTATTTGAGCCAGCGACGGGAGTTGAACCCGTGACCTCATCCCTACCAAGGATGCGCTCTACCAACTGAGCTACACCGGCTTAAAATTAGAGCGAAAGACCGGGTTCGAACCGGCGACATTCAGCTTGGAAGGCTGACGCTCTACCAACTGAGCTACTTTCGCATTCTATTTTTAATCCTTTGTTTTTCAATTGAAAAACTATTGTGGTGAGAGCAGGATTCGAACCTGCGAAGACGTAGTCAGCGGATTTACAGTCCGCCCTCGTTGGCCGCTTGAGTATCTCACCATTGTTTCAATGAACTTTTTTGTTTTTTTGAGCCGATGAAGGGACTCGAACCCCCGACCTGCTGATTACAAATCAGCTGCTCTAGCCAGCTGAGCTACATCGGCGTATTGCATAAAAAAACAATCCGCTATTTCTAACGGACTGCAAATGTATTAAAGTTTTTTTTATTTTTAAAACTTTTTTTATCTATTTTTTTAATTTTTAAATCGATACCGAATCTCTTAATTTTTCTTTCGCTTTTTTTAACTGTCTTTTTAAGGAATCAACACATACGCTTACTCCTTCTTCAAAAGATTTTGTTTCTTTCTTAACAATCAATTCACTACCCGGAATATTAATTTTTACTTCTGAAATTTTATTTTCTTTATCACTCGTATTTTGAACTTTTAAAAAAACTTCTGCATCTATAATTTTATCATGAAATTTTGATAAACCTTGAACTTTCGTTTCAACATATTTTAATAAATCTGAATCTGCGTTAAAATTAACTGATTGAATAAATACTTTCATATAATTTTACTTTTTATGGCTTCTAGGATGAGCCTGATTATACACTCTTTTTATCTTCTCTAAACTGTTATGTGTGTAAACTTGGGTTGATGCCAAGCTTGAATGCCCTAACAATTCTTTAACTGAATTTAAATCTGCTCCTTGATTTAGCAAATGAGTCGCAAATGAATGTCTTAGTATATGCGGACTCTTTTTTACTTTCGTAGAGACAACACTAAAGTAATTATTTATTACTCTATAAACAAGTGTTTCATATATTTTCTTTCCTTTTTCTGTAATAAAAAGCGAATCGTTATTAGAAGTTATTTCTTTTCTAAAAACCAAATATTCGTACAACGTATTTATTACAGACGGAATTAAAGGAATCAATCTTTCTTTATTTCTTTTTCCTAAAACTTTTATTGTTTTTGATTGAAAATCAACAGCATTTAATTTCAAATTCACTAGCTCTGCTCGTCTCATTCCGGTTGAATAAAACAATTCTACTATTAACTTATTTCTAATCGATTTAAAATCATCTCCAACTTCTAAATTACCCAACACTTCATTTATCTCTTTAGAAGTAAAAGGAACTTGCACTTTTTTTGCAACTTTTAATGACTTGTGTTTCGCAAGCGGATTCGACTTTATTTGCTCCGTTTTTTGTAAAAACTTATAAAACGATTTTAATGAACTTACTTTTCTATTAATTGAGTTATTTGAAATCCCTTCATCAACTAATTTCACAATCCAAGATCTAATTTGACTATAATTAACTTCTTTTAAATTATCAGTTTCAAATTCATCAACACAAAAAGCCTGAAAAGAACCAATATCTTTTTTATAAGCTGTAACAGTATGTTTTGAGTATTTTCTCTCTAAAACCAAATATTCTAAAAAAGAAGCAATCATTTTTTTTTACTTTTTGATATGTTCAAATTTACACATATATATAATAGCAACAATTTAAAACAAAAAAATCCTGTCAAAACTGACAGGATTTATATTTTTAAAATCGATTATCTCTAACCAACTTCTTCTTGAGTTCTTAATCTTTGAACATAAGAGGCTTTAATGTTTTGAGCTCTTTTTGCTACAGATGGCTTTGTAAAATGCTTTCTGTTACGTAAGTTCTTCATTGTCTTCGTACGGTCAAATTTTCTCTTAAAGCGTTTTAAAGCTCTATCGATATTCTCTCCTTCTTTTACTGGAATAATTAACATTTGTTAGCACCTCCTTTCATCTGTTCTATGTATTTGTTTTTTAATTCGGACTGCAAAAATACAAAGTTCTTTTGGATTACAATCATTTTATTTACAAAAAATAAAACCACCTAAAAAGATGGTTTTAAATAACTTATTTATTTTGCTTAAAAACTAAGTAACTGGCTATAGTCTTTCTTATCAATAATCATTTTTGCGAATGAAAAAACATTTTCGCAAAGAATGATTTCAAAAAAATTATGTAGCAGGCTTATAGTCTTTTTTATCAATAATCATTTTTGCGATAATTTCTTTTAAAATTTCAGAAGTTCCGCCGCCAATTGGACCTAATCTACTATCGCGAAGCAAACGCGCCATCGGGTAATCTTCCATATAACCATAACCTCCTAACATTTGTAAAGCATCATTAATTACAGTATCTGCCATTTTGGTAGATAACATTTTTGCCATGCTTGCTTCCTTAACAACATAGGTTCCGTCGTTTAATCTTTTTGCAATTGAATAATTAAATTCTTTACACATTTCAACTTCACTTGCCATTTCTGCAACTTTATGACGCAATGCTTGGAATTTATCCAATGTTTTTCCAAACGCCTGACGCTCTCCCATATACTGTACCGCATAATCAACAGCATATTCCGCTCGTGCATGTGCATTAATTGCCATTACTAAACGCTCTAAAGCAAAATGTTGCATGATGTAAGGAAACCCTTTTCCTTCTTCTCCCATTAAATTTTCAGCAGGAATGACCACATTATCAAAAGCGATTTCAGCTGTATCTGAAGCTCTCCAACCTAACTTATCTAATTTGGTTGATGAAATTCCTGGCGTATCTCTATCCATGATAAAAATACTCATTCCTTTATGTTTGTCTTCTAAATTTGTCTTAGCTGCAACTACTAAATAATCAGAATAAATTCCGTTTGTAATAAAAGTTTTAGATCCATTAATTACATAAGAATCTCCTTTTTTAATAGCTGTTGTTCTCATTCCTGCAACATCAGATCCCCCAAAAGGTTCAGAAATACACAAACATCCAATTTTATCACCATCAATACTTGGTGTTAAATATTCGTTTTTAATTCTCTCATCACCTTCTTTTGTAACGTGTGTCATTGCTAAATAAGCATGTGCCCACATTGCAGCAGCAAATCCGCCAGAATTTATTTTTTGTAATTCTTCTAAAAAAATAACGGTGTAGAAAATATCTAAATTCATTCCTCCAAATTCTTCTGGAGAATTCAATCCAAAATATCCCATTTCACCGAATTTCTTCCAGATAAAACGTTCAATTGTGCCTGATTTTTCCCATTTATCGATATGCGGAGTTACTTCTTTCTGTAAAAAATCACGAAAACTTTGCCTAAAAGCTTCGTGTTCTTCTGTAAAGTACATACTATTCATAGTACTGTTTGTTGTTTTAGTTGTTTGTTTATTCAGCCACCAAATATAGAATTATTCTATCATATTTATCTATTGGAAATCCATCAATCTTTTTCAATTCTTCTATTGATTGTAATTCGGCTACTTCATCTCTAAATTCAAAGATTTTTTTACACAATTCGTAATCTATATATGGATTAGAAAGTACTTGTTTAAATGTAGCTGTATTTACATTTATTTTTTTGATGATTGGTTTTTCTATAATTTTAAAAACTGATAAAATATTTTGAGCAGTATTTTCTTCTAATTTCCAAACTTCTTTCAGTTGATTCTGTAAAGAAAATCCATTTAGTTTAGTTCTGTATTTGATAATTCTCTCAGCTAAATACTCATTAACTCCGTTTATGGTTCGAAAATCTTTTGCTGTTGCTGAATTGATATCTTTTGTAGAAATAATGACTCTTGATTCTTTTTCTTTTCTGATTGATTTCTCAACAACTTTATTTTGCTGTTTGGTTACCCAATCTGGAAACTTAAAATACGGAGAAATTACATTTAATAAACTGTCAGAAACTTTTGTGATACTTTGAAACTGACTTACAGAATTGACAAACTTATTTTGCTTTCTAAAAGCAAGCAATCTATCTATTTGTGCAATTGACATTCCTAATTGTGCACCTTTATAATCTGTAATGTAATTTGGATTAAAAGGATAAATTTTAGGTTTTCTTTTTTCTATTTCAATATTTTTAAGCGAATCTATTTTAGCATTCAACGCTATAGATTCATCCGAAGTAAAAACATTGGCTTCGTTAGAAAAATCAATATTAAAAATTACAATTTGTACAACAACAATTAGTATTAACAAAAAGAAAACCCCATTTCTTTGGCTTTTGTTATACCAGAAATGGGGTTTCAATATTTTCATATAAGTTATTTATGCTTTAACACCTTTTATAGCGTCAGTATATCTTTTTAATTGTTTCTTAACCACTGGGAATAAGAAATACAATCCTACCATATTAGGGAATACCATTGCAAAAATCATTGCATCAGAGAAATCCCAAATAGATTTCATACTTGCAGCAGCACCAATTACAACAAATAAACAGAACAATAATTTGTATGCCATATCGGCTTTCTTACCTCTTCCAAATAAGAATTTCCATGACTGTAATCCGTAATAAGACCAAGAAATCATTGTAGAAACTGCAAATAATACTACAGCAATTGTTAAGAATACATTAGAATAAGGAATGTATGCTGCAAACGCTTTTGATGTAATTCCTGCTCCTTCAAAAGACTCTCCACCAATCATTACAGCTCCAGCTCCATCTCCACCATATTGGAAAATATTTGCCCCAGAAGCATCTCCTCCAAAGTTAAATATAATAATTACTAAAGCAGTCATTGTACAAATTACAACTGTATCAATAAATGGCTCTAATAATGCAACTAATCCTTCAGAAGCAGAGTATTTAGTTTTAACAGCTGAATGCGCAATAGACGCAGAACCTGCTCCAGCTTCATTAGAAAATGCAGCTCTTTTGAACCCTACTAATAAAACACCTATAAAACCACCAACTCCGATAGCAGTTGGATTAAATGCTTCTCTAAAAATTAAAGCGAATGCATCGTCAATTAATGAAAAGTTAGCTCCTAAAATATATAAACAAGCCAACACATAAAGTCCAGCCATAAAAGGCACAACTTTTTCTGTTACTGTTGCAATTCTTTTAATTCCACCAATAATAATAATTCCTACTACAATTGCTAATACAACACCAATAATCGCTCCAGCTGCAGTACTTTCTAATCCTAATAATTCTTTTAAAACTACCGTTGCTTGATTTGATTGTGCAGCGTTACCACCACCAAAAGAACCTCCAATACAGAAAATTGCAAAAATAACAGCTGCAATTTTCCCTAGCATTTCAAAGCCTCTTTCTTTTAATCCTTTACTGATATAATACATCGGACCACCATAAACAGTTCCATCTTCTCCAACATCTCTATACTGAACTCCTAATGTACATTCAACAAATTTTGTAGACATTCCTAAAAACCCACAAATCACCATCCAAAATGTTGCTCCAGGACCACCTAATGCAATTGCTAATGCAACTCCGGCAATATTTCCATTTCCTACAGTTCCAGAAACAGCTGTTGCCAGTGCTTGGAAATGCGTTACTTCTCCTTCTTCGCTTTCGTCTTTAATAGTGCCTTTTATATCTCCATCTACGGCTAAATCTGAACCTGCAGAGTGATGATCTAATTCATCATATTTTCCTCTTACAACGTTAATTGCTGTTTTAAAGTGAAAAATATTTGGGAATTTAAAATACAATGTAAAAAATGCAGCAGACCCTACTAATAATAAAAGTACAAATGGAATTTCGATACTTTCACTTTTATAAATTGGAAAGAAAATTACGCTACTAAAGAAATCTGAAATAGGCTTAAAAGCTTCATCAATTTTTTGATCTAATCCTTTTTCTTGTGCAAATGTTAACATTGGAATTGCTAAAAAAAGCAACGAGAGAAGTTTTTTCTTCATGATATGTTTTATTAGTTTATTAAATTTAGTTGACCGCAATATCATAAAAAATTGCCCTTTTGACAACTTTTAAGTCTTAAAAATGAATATTACATTAATTTTAACTTAAATCGTTGCAAATCTTCTTTGAATGATTTTGGGTAAAAATCTAAAATCTTGTTTGTTTTTGACAAATCAAATCCAGTAGATTTTGGTCTTGATGCCGTTTGATTTAAAGTACCTGTAGAAATTGGCTTTATCAATGATTTATCTAAGTGAAATGCATCAGCAATCTCTTGCGCGATTTCAAAAATACTTAGCAATTGATTACTTGAAATATTAAAGATTCCTGTTGTTTTTTTATCAATCGCTATTTTACAAGCCATTGCTAAATCTTCTACATAAGTTGGCGTTCTAAATTGATCATCAACAATGGTAATTTCTTTATTATTCTCTAATAATTCTTTTACCCAAAGCACAATATTACTTCTACTCATGTCATTCACTAATCCGTAAACTAAAATGGTTCTAAGAATTGTATAATTTATGGTTGATTTTTCTAAAATTTCTTCAGAAAGTAATTTTGTTTTTCCGTAATAACTTAATGGGTTTGGTTCATCAGTTTCTGTATAGTTCCCTTTTTCGCCATCAAAAATAAAATCGGTAGAAATATGAATTAAATGTGCATTTATTTCTGCACAAATATCTGTTAAATTCTGAACCACATTTACGTTTAAATCAAAACAACCTTTTTTATCATTTTCACACGCATCTACATTAGTCATTGCAGCTGTGTTAATTATAAAATCGGGATTAATTTGAATTGTTTTTTCAATCAACAAATTTTTATTTGTGATATCAATATTTAGATATTCAAATTCTTTTCTTCCACTTCTATTTTCTCCTCTTGAGAATCCAACAATTTCATAACTATTTTCATCTTTAAGAAACAACTCAATTAAGTTTTGACCTAACAAACCATTACTTCCAGTAATCAGAATTTTTGTTTTCATTAAAATAGGTCTCTTAATTTTATTATTTGTTCTGGTTTTCCTAAAACGATTAATCTAGAATCTGCTAATAATTTTATAGAGGCTTCTGGATTGATGACATAATTACCATCAGAAGTTTTAAAGCCAATTACAGTACAACCTGTTTTTTTGCGCAAATCTAAATCAAAAATTGTTTTTCCAAGATATTCTTTTGGCAAACTATTCACATCTACTTCTTCTAAATTTGCAGTAGTTTCACCTTCCACAGTTAATCTATCTACAAACTCAATAACATCTGGAGTCACAACCAAAGAAGCCATATGAGCTCCTCCTAATTTATCTGGCATAATTACATTTGAAGCACCAGCAATTTTTAATTTATTATTTGATGATTCATTAGAAGCTCTACTAATAATTCTGCAATTTTTATTTAACTGACTTGCCGTTAAAACCACAAATAAATTATCGGCATCAGAAGGCAAAGCAGTGATTAAATTACTGGCGTTTTCTATTCCAGCTTTTAATAATGCTTCGTCTGTTGTGGCATCTCCTTCAATATATAAAATATTGTCTTCTTCTAAAGAACTTAAAAGCTCTTTGTCTTTTTCTACAACGACAAATTTTTGCTGATAACTTCTTAACTTATTAATGGCTTGCATTCCATTTCTTCCGTAACCACAAACAATTGTATGTTCCTTTAGTTTATCTATTTTTTGTTGCACTTTCTTACGTTTTAATTGTTTAAAAAACTCTCCATTTGCCAATGCTTCTGTAAAAGATGAAACTGCATATCCAAATAAAGAAAGACTTGTTAAAATTAGAAATATTGTAAAAACTTTTTCTTCTGTATTCATTGGATGCAATTCTCTAAATCCAACAGTAGAAATTGTAATTACTGTCATGTAAAGAGCATCAATAAAGTTAAAATCTGACAAAGTCATATAACCAACAACTCCAATTGACAGAATTGTTAACAGAAAAAATAATGCTTTATAAAATTTAGACTTTAAGCTTTTCATTATAAATCAAAAACAGAGCTTCGTTTTGTGTAAATCATATCTTTTAATCGTAGCACGAAAGCCAATGTTAAATACAACGCAAAAGACAAACCAACAGTCACAAAAGAAATGTAAATAAAAAACAATCTTACGTTTAAAGCACGCATCCCTAACCTATCTGCTAATCTTGTAGAAACAGCAAATCCGTGACGTTCAAAATAATGTCTAACTGAGTGTATAAAAGTCATAAAAAATATTGTTAACGCAAGATAACATATAAAGATGAATTGCTCTTAGCTTTTAAGTAAAAAATAAATTGGTTTGTGTAACTTTGCTTTTTTCCTAAAAATCACACCTTTTGAAACAGCAAGAATACATAGAAGTTTTTGGAGCAAGAGCTCATAATTTAAAAAATATTGATGTTAAAATTCCGCGCGAAAAACTAGTTGTTATTACTGGTTTAAGCGGAAGCGGAAAATCTTCTTTAGCCTTTGACACGATTTATGCAGAAGGACAACGAAGATATATTGAAACTTTTTCTGCCTATGCGCGTCAGTTTTTAGGCGGATTAGAAAGACCTGATGTTGATAAAATTGATGGACTTTCTCCTGTGATTTCTATCGAACAAAAAACCACCAATAAAAGTCCGCGTTCTACTGTTGGAACTATTACAGAGATCTACGATTTTTTACGATTGCTTTTTGCCAGAGCTGCCGATGCGT
>CAXICE010000062.1:0-9356 GCA_964022045.1 uncultured Polaribacter sp.
TCTTTGCCTTTTTTACGTCGTTATGCATTGAAATTAAGAGATGTATATAGAAAACTCAAAGCTCAAACACAAAGTAATACAATTAAGCAAGCTTCAACAAGCAATAATTAATACGCGTTTTACAAAAATTCACAATTCAAACTCTTATGCAAATAATGGAATTTATTTTAAAAGCTATCGAATACAGTCTTTACGGTTATTTTACCATGGCTAGTTTATACATACTTGTTTTTGCTTTAGCAGGACATTTTTATAAAAAACAAAAAGATGTTACTAGTAAGTTAAAAAACAAAATAGCTGTACTAATACCATCATATAAAGAAGATTCAGTTATTGTTTCTGTTGCACAATCTGCTCTTGAACAAAACTATCAATCAAATATGTTTGATGTTGTAGTTATTGCAGATTCATTAAAACCAAAAACTATAGCTGTGCTTAAAAAATTACCAATTATTTTAATTGAAGTTTCTTTTGAGAAAAGCACAAAGGCAAAAGCTTTAAATAGCGCTATAGCAGAGTTAAAGAACGATTATGATTACGCGATTGTTTTAGATGCTGACAATATTATGGAGTCAGATTTTTTATCAAAAATGAATAATGCTTTTCTAAACGGTTATCAAATAGTACAAGGGCACAGAAAAGCAAAAAACTTAAACACTTCTTTTGCTGTATTAGATGCAGCAAGTGAAGAAATAAACAACCATATTTTTAGAAAAGGCCATAAGGCTTTAGGTTTATCTTCTGGACTAATTGGATCTGGAATGGGTTTTGACTTTCAATTATTTAAATCAATGATGCAAACAGTAAATGCCATTGGAGGTTTTGATAAAGAATTAGAATTCAAATTTGCTGAACAAGGAATTGGAATAGAATATTTACAAGATGCTATTGTTTTGGATGAAAAAATTCAGAAACCTTCTGATTTTACAAATCAAAGAAGAAGATGGTTGGCAACTCAGTTTATTTACTTGAAAAAGTATTATAAAAAAGGATTTCAAGAGCTAATATTTAAAGGAAATATAAACTTTCTTGATAAAATAATACAAATGATAATTCCACCTAGAATTCTTCTTTTAGGGTTTACAAGTTTATCGGCATTTTCATATAGTCTACTTTATTTCAATTTCAATATTCAATTAAACACATCTGTTAATTTATGGTTAATCAACTTATTGATGGTAATAATCGCTTTTGTTTTAGCATTACCAAAATCATTTTACAATACAACTACCTTAAAAGCAATGCTTTCATTACCAGTAGCTTTTATAAGAATGGCATTATTACTTTTTAAATTGAAAGGGGCAAACAAACAATTTATTCACACTTCTCACGGAGTAATAGAAAAATAATATATCATGAGAATTGGAATAGAAGCTCAAAGATTATTTCGCAACCATAAACATGGTATGGATAGAGTTGCTCTTGAGTTAATTAGAAACCTTCAGATTATAGATACAAAAAATGAGTATTTCATTTTTGTGAAACCAGATCAAGATAATACAGCAATCAAACAAACAGCAAACTTTAAAATTGTAGAAATACCTGGTGGTCCTTACCCTTTATGGGAACAGTTTAAGTTACCTCGAATTGCAAAACTATACAATTGTGACATTTTACATTGTACAAGTAATACAGCTCCTTATTCTAAAAAAACACCCTTGATTACAACGCTTCATGACATTATTTATATGGAAGGAAGTATTTCAAAATTATTAATGAGTAAAGCTTCGTTGTATCAGAAGTTTGGGAATTTATATAGAAGAATTATTGTTAATAAAGTGGTTAAAAACAGTAAACGCTTAATCACAGTTTCAAATTTTGAAAAAGAAAATATTACTAATTTTTTTAAGCTAGAAAATAAAGATATTCAAACTGTTCATAATGGTGTCAATAAAACATTTAAAATAAGCATAGATGCAAATCAAATATCTAGAGTAAAAACTAAATATAAATTACCCGAAAATTATGTACTTCATATTGCGAATAAAGACCCAAGAAAAAATACCAAAAAAGTACTTATCGCATTTAAAGAATATTTAAAAATTACAAATTCTACTCAAAAGCTTTTAATGCTTGGTTGTAAAAAAGATGATTTAAAAATCATGCTAAAAGAAATTGGTGCCATGGAAATCTATGATCATATTTTTTTAACAGGATATGTTTCTGATGAAGACTTACCAATCATTTATCAACTATCAGATCTTTTTTTATTTCCATCTTTAAGAGAAGGATTTGGAATTCCAATTATAGAAGCAATGGCATGTGGTACTCCTGTAATTACATCTAACACCTCATCAATGCCAGAAGTTGCTGGTGATGCTGCTTATTTAATAAATCCAAATAAAACAGAAGAAATCTGTCAAGCAATATTAAAGATAATGTCTGATAATATATTTAAAAAGGAACTCATTAAGAGAGGATTAAAACGCAGTAAACAGTTTACTTGGAATAATACAGCATTAAAAGTTTTAAAACAATACAAAGAGTTGTATAAAGAAATAAATAGTTAAGGATATGATAAAAGGAAAAGACATTGTCATTGTTGGCATTCAGCCATGGGATATTGAAATTGGAAGCAACTGTAAAAATATTGCTCTTGAATTTTCTAAAAACAATAGAGTTTTATATGTAAATCCTCCAATGGATAGAATAACTCGAATCAAACAAAAAAAAGATGTAAGAATTCAAAAACGAATTCAAATTGCAAAAGGTGAAATTTCAGGTATTGAAAAAATAAGCCATAATCTTTGGAATGTATATCCTAAAAAAACAATAGAATCTATAAACTGGATTGGCTCACATTCAATTTTTAAAATGCTTAATAAGCGTAACTCAAAAATGTTTGCTAATGATATCAAATCAGCAATTACAAAACTTGAGTTCTCAGATTACATATTATTTAATGATAGTTCTATGTTTTTAGGGCTTCATTTAAAAGAATTTTTACAGCCGAAAGTATATGCGTATTATATGAGAGATTATCTTGTAAAAGTACCTTATTGGCAAAAACATGGTGAGAGAATTGAGCCTCAAATTGTAAAAAAAGCAGATGTTCTTTTAACCAACTCTGATTTTTTCGCAGCGTCAGGATTACAATATAATTCAAATAGTTTTATGGTTGGTCAAGGTTGTGATGTATCTCATTTCAGTGATGAAAACAATCAAATAAAAATACCTGAAGAGTTTAAAAAAATACCATTCCCAGTAATAGGTTATGTTGGTTCGTTAACAACATTCCGTCTAGACATTAAATTGCTAGAACACATTGCTAAACAAAAAGAAAACTGGAGTATTGTTTTGGTTGGACCTGAGGATGAAGAATTCAAAAAATCTAATTTACATAACCTGCCTAATGTCTTTTTTCTAGGTAGAAAAGAAGAATCAGAATTACCAAATTATGTAAAAGGTTTTGATGTAGCAATGAATCCGCAGTTAATCAACAATTTAACAATAGGAAATTATCCACGAAAAATAGATGAATATTTGGCTATGGGTAAACCTATAATTGCAACAAAAACAATAGCAATGAAAATGTTTAAAGATGTTGTTTACTTAGGTGAAACAAAAGATGAGTATATCGATTTAATAGAAAAAGCTTTAAAAGAAGATTCTAAGGTTCTTGCAGAAAAAAGAATACAAGTAGCAAAAAGTCATACTTGGAAAAACAACGTGAATGCTATTTATAATGCTATAAAAAAAGGAGCTAAAGATCAAATAAAATGGGATTAAAAGAAAGAATAAAATCAAACGATACTCTAAAAAAGCTTGTGCATTGGTCAATTCTTATTCCAAATCAAACAAGACCAAGGTTATGGATACAATTATTAGTAAACCCTTTTTATCATAAAAAAGGAAAAGGAGCTTGTATTAGAAGAAGAACAAGAATGGATGTTGCTCCATGGAATAAATTTGAATTAGGTGATAATTCAACTATCGAAGATTTTTCAGCAATAAATAATGGTGTTGGAGATGTAATTATTGGTAATCAAACTAAAATTGGTTTAAGCAATACAATTATTGGTCCGGTTACTATTGGTAATGATATTCGTCTTGCACAAAACATTACACTTTCTGGATTAAATCATAATTATCAAGATATAAAAACCCCGATTCATAAACAAGGTGTTTCTACTGCTCCAATTATTATTGAAGATGAATGTTGGATTGGCGCAAATGTAGTAGTGTTACCAGGTGTAACTATTGGTAAACATTCTGTTGTTGCTGCAGGAAGCATTGTTACAAAAGATATTCCTTCTTATTCTGTTGCAGCAGGAAACCCTGCAAGAATTATAAAAAAATACAATTTAGAAACAAAAAACTGGGAAAAGATTAAAAACTAAACTTATGGAATTATTAAAATTATTATTTTGGATATTATTATTTACTGTGTTCTACACTTATATTGGCTACGGCATCTTGCTTTATCTAATCATTAAAATTAGAAGAGTTTTAGGAATAGGTAAAAAAGAAATAATAGATGCTACTTTCGAACCTGAGGTTACCTTATTTATTGCTGCATATAACGAAAAAGATTATGTAGAAGCAAAAATGAAAAACTCTTTAGAACTTGAATACCCAAAAGAAAAATTAAAAATTGTTTGGGTAACTGATGGATCTAACGATGGAACTGATAAACTGCTTAGTAAATACTCAAATACAACAGTACATCATTTAGATGCCAGAAATGGTAAAATTGGTGCAATGAACAGAGGAATGCAATTTGTTAAAACCCCTATTGTTATTTTTAGTGATGCAAATACACTTTTAGGTAAAGAATCTGTAAGACGTATTGTTAATCAATTTGGAGATGAAACTGTTGGATGTGTTTCTGGAGAAAAAAGAATTATCAATAAAGAAAGTGATGTAGCTTCTGGAGCTGGAGAAGGCTTGTATTGGAAATACGAATCAACATTAAAAAAATGGGATGCAGAATTATATTCCGTAGTTGGTGCGGCTGGTGAATTGTTTGCTATAAGAACAAAATTATATCAGCATGTTGAAAAGGATACATTACTTGATGATTTTGTAATTTCATTACGTGTAGCTCAAGCTGGATATACCATTCAATATGATCCTGAAGCTTATGCTATTGAAACAGCATCAGCAAATGTAAAAGAAGAATTAAAACGAAAAATTAGAATTTCTGCTGGCGGAATTCAATCAATAGTAAGATTACGTTCACTACTAAATATTTTTAAATTCGGTACGCTTTCGTTTCAATACATTTCTCATCGTGTTTTACGTTGGACAATAACTCCACTTTGTCTGATTCTTTTAATACCAACTCTTTCAATATTAGCTTATAATGATGGTATTTTAAATCTCACACTTTACACAAGTATGTTTTGGTTGCAATTATTGTTTTACATAGCAGCACTTACAGGTTGGTTTTTAGAGAATAGGTCAACACGAATTAAGGCATTATTTATTCCATACTATTTTTTTATCATGAATCTTTCTGTGGTATTAGGCTTTTTAAGGTTCCTTAATAAATCACAATCTGTTAATTGGGAACGTGCCAAAAGAGCTATTTAAAAAAATACAGTAATAAAATTATTAAAACTAAAAAAACATGAAACTAGGTATTATAATAATTTGTTATAATAATGAAAAGGATATTGATGTTGATTATTGTGCTAAATATTTAAATAATATTCAGGGAATTGAAATCTGTTTAGTTAATAATCATAGTAAAGACAATACTTATGATATATTAAAAGAGATAAAAGAATGTTGCAAAAATGTTTCTATCGTGAACATAAAAAAATTCAAATCAGATAGTTCAGCTGTAAAAGCGGGAGCTAGATTTATGACCAATCAATTTAACTTAAAACATTTAGGATTTGTAAATACGAATATGGTAAATGATTATGAGAACTTAAATATGCTAATTAAAGATATTAAAGACAATCAAATTGATATTCTAAATTATGATCAAAGTTTATTGAATAATAAAGGAATAAAATTAACATTGTTTCAAAGCTTGTTTCCTGTTATCGATTATTTGGTTAATGTAAAAAATCAATTTAGCAACCTTAATCATCAGATATAAAAAAGTATAATGATTCATCTAAACAATTTTACAATATTCTTTAATGCAATTATAAAAAAAACAAAATTTGGCATCATACTAAGTGCTCTTTTATTATTAACAGCAATCATAATAATTAATATTTCTAGATTACCTTCATATACAATTCAAACAAATGGAAAACTGTATATCGTTAATAAACTTAGTAGTAATGTTACCGTTTTTGATTTATTTCTAGGTAAAAAAGTAGCTGAGATACCAATCTCAATATTACCACATGAAGCCACTACTATATCCAATCAAAATAAAGTAGTTTTAACAAACTATGGCGATACAGATGTTATAGGAAAAAGCCTCTCAATTATCAATACAGAATCAAATACAATTGAAAAAACAATAGACTTAGATAAAAGTTTAAGACCTCATGGAATCGTTTCTTTTCCAAAATCAAATAAAGTAGGAGTCGTTACAAATGTTGGTAATAATTTATTAGTTATTAATATTGAAACTGGTGTTATTGAAAAGTTGATACCAACTCAACAAATTGTTAGCCAACTTTTAGTGCTTCATCCAGATAAACCTTTAGCTTATGTTACTAATATTAATTCTAATTCTGTAAGTGTTATTGACCTTGTAAAAGGCAAAGTTATCAAAACTATTTCTTGTGGTAATGGAACAGAAGGGATTGATATCACTCCAGACGGAAAAGAAATTTGGGTAACTAATAGTAAAGAAAATACGATTTCAATTATTAGTACAAAAACAAACAGAATCACAACAACTTTAAAAACAGGAAATCAAACTTTACGGCTAAAATTTTCTATTGATGGCAACTATTGTTTAACAACAAGCGCTGGTGATGGAACTATTTCTGTTTACGATCGATATCTAAAAAAACAAATTAATACAATACAACTTCCTGGTAAAAAAGGACTCATTCAACGAGCACTTTATCACACACCACATCCAGTTGGTATTTTGATGCATCCGAATGGATTATATGCTTTTGTTGCAAACTCTAACGCTAATAAAATAGAAGTAATAGATCTAAAAACTTTTAGTTTGGTTAGCACTATAGAAACTGGAAAAGTTCCAGATGGAATTGCGTTTGTTGAATAAATTAAACTGTAAAAACCATTCATCGAAGCTTAAATGCAAACTATCCTTAAAAACAATCTAGTTAAAGAAAAGTCGATTTATGATTTACTAATAGTATCTACTTTTGACAAGTAAAACTCTTTTAGAGTCAAAAAAAAATTAAAGAAATAAAATTATGAAATTTTTAAAAAACATTTTTTTTAAGCCAATTCTATTTGCAATATTTATTATTTCTTGTACTGTTCCTGATTTAGATGACAAACCAAGTGATAACACAATTAACAATTTAATTTCAATTTCAATACCAGAAGGTTTTGATTACAGTACTCATTCTAAAGTTAAAGTAACTATTAATGATAATACTAAGTATGTTAAATATGATGTTTTTGTTTATTCAAGTACACCAGTTTTTATTGGAAATGAGACATTTGAAAATGAATCTGGAGAAACAGTAACAGAACCTGTTTATAGAAGTGGAGTTATAGACAAATTGGTGTTTACAGGTGTTCCTTATAACGGGGTTTTATCTCAAGTAATTAATGTCCCGACTTATGCTGATAAAATATATATCCGTAGAAATAATCATTTAAACTACTCATCTTCAACAGAAACTATTGTAAATCAGCAAGTAAATTATACTTTCACAAATACAGTTTCAGTAAAAAAACCAACACTATTCAATAAGAACAATCAAGTTAAGGTTAATGATTATTTATATTGTGTTAATGGTTCGGCGGAATTATTTCAGGTTGAACCTTTAACTGGAGAATATACTAATTTATCAACTATGCCAATGGGCAGTTATACGGCAGCAATAGATCAAGAAAACAAAACTCTTTATTCTATTGGAAGAAGCAAACCTTATCCGTTAATGAAATATTCTATTGAAAATGACAAATGGAAAACTGTTGCAGATTTAGGTATGGGCGGACCTAGATTAGATTATAATGCTATTGATAAACTTTTATACTTTTCTACTAAAGACAAACTTTATGCATTTGACCCAAATACCGGAGCAAAAGTTAATGAGTGGACTATTAATGGCCTTCATGATATTCGTGGTGGTGATTTAGCATTTGCTGAAGATGGAACATTATTCTTATGTACATTTTCAGGTTTATATAGATTAGAATTAGATAAAAAAAATAAATATAAAAGTATAAGAATTAGTGCAGACAACTTACCTTTTCAACCAACCTCAATGACATTTGATTCTAATCAAGAATTATGGCTTGCAAACAGTGCTAATAATTCTGATTTAATAATAATGGATACTCAAACTGGAGGATGGAAATATCAATATGGAGTAAGTGCTAATAACAACACAACCGTTGGAAGAACAATTAATGACCTTACAACTTTTAAGGTATATACTGATGATTTTATAGACATAGATACAGATGGTGATGGAATTTTAGATTCAGATGATTCTTTTCCTGATAATGCAGAAAAAGCTTTTGCTGTATTTACACCAAGTAAATATGGTTCTGGAACTATTGCTTTTGAAGATTTATGGCCATCAGCAGGAGATTATGATTTTAATGACATGGCTTTAAACTATCAAGCAATTGCAGTTTTAAACGCTCAAAATATGGCTGTACAAGTAGATTTAATTTGTAGAGTTAAATCTAATAGTGCTGGATACACAAACGGATTAGGAATTGAAATTGAAGGTTTATCTCCATCATTAATTAAAAACATTACAGGTCCAGTTTTAACAGAAAACTATATTAAACTAAATCCTAACGGCACAGAAGCTGGACAAGAAAATAGCGTAATTATATTAGCTGATGATGTAGATAACTTAATAAATGAAACTATTATTTCAATAAAATTTACAGAACCAATCAGTACTGAACTTTTGGGTGTTGCTCCTTTCAATCCATTTATAATCGTTAATAAAAATAGAGAAATGGAAGTACATTTACCAAAAGCAAAAATTACAACTTTAGGTAAAAACAGTTTTAACTTTAATGGTACAAATAATGATCCTGATGGTGATTTTATTTCTAAAAACGGACTTCCATGGGCTATTAGTATTATCCATGATTTTAAAGTACCTAAAGAAAATGTAGCTATAGTTGATGCTTATCATAACTTTCATGACTGGGCAACTTCTGGAGGTGTTGTGTTCAAAGATTGGTATAAAGATAATCCAGGATACAGAGATTCTGATAAAATAAAAAATTAAAACAAAAAGTTGCCATTATTATTAATAATGGCAACT
>CAXICE010000063.1:0-9336 GCA_964022045.1 uncultured Polaribacter sp.
ATTTCATTTTTATCACTATTAATTGCTTGTAAACAAAGTATTGCTAAATCTTCTCCATGAATGGGATTAAATTTTTGTTCACCATTTCCAAACAAATATATTTTTCCTTTTTTTGCCATGTTTAAAAAATCTTTCATGTCAGAAAAGAAACCATTTGGTCTCAGAATCGTATAATCTAATCCTGAGTTTTTCAATTCATCAACAAACTTTTCTTTAGCTTCAAAAATCTTAAGGTGTCTATATTTATTTCCATTAATAGCAGAAACATAAATAAATTTCTTTACACCTGCTTTTTTGGCTTCATTTAGCAGGTTTAAGTTTGCCTGATAATCAACATCCATATATGTTAAACCATCTTTTTGTCTTGTAATTCCAACTGTAGAAATAACAGTTGTAACACCATCACAAACTCCAACTAAAGTAGCTGGATTTGTTACTTCTGCCTTAATTATCTTAACCGTTTTACTTTCAAATTTTTTAAGTTTTTTTGGAGATCTAGCAATAAATTTAGAATTGATATTTTCTTGTATTAATGCTTTAGATATATAACTCCCTAAATATCCTGTTGAACCCGCAAGTAAAACGGTTTGTGAATTAGTTTTTTTCATTTTTCTAAAATGAGATTTATAACCAACTAAAACCTAATCCTATGCTAAAAGATGCAGCATCTCTATAATCATTTCCATCTAAAAAAGCTCTTCCTAAAACCACTTTAGATTGAAGATTTAAAACAAAACTGTTTTTTGCATAAATTTCATAACCTGTACTTGCCATTACTGCACAACCAAAATTCCAATCATCGTTTGTATTCTTTTTAATATCGTATAAAGCTGGTCCATCCATAGCTAAACCAATTCCGCCATTTATCCACCATTTATCTTTAACCCAATATTGTACAGAAGGAATTAATCCTCCAAAATGTCTGTCATTATTTTGATATTCATAAATCATCCCTGGAAATACAGCAGTTATTGCTAATCTATTATTTATCATATATCCAAATTTGAATTCTGGGAAGCTTAATGCATCATGAGATTCATCAAAAGTTTGAACTCCTTTACTATCTTCTATGCTAACAGATTTAGCTCCAACAACAAACTCAAACAAGAAACCTTTTCGTTGGTTTAAGTTTTTATTTGAATTTGTTTGTGCTAATGTTATAGAAGATATAAACATTAAAGTTATGCATGTAATTTTTAAAACTATTTGTTTTTTTACTATTTTCATAAGTGTTTGTTTTTTAATTTGATGTTATTATATTGAAAGGGATTATTTTAAATCAAGATTAGAAGTTCAATGATTATTAAGTTTTTAAAACCTGAACCCTACATAAATATTAGGCTCAAAAAGAAAATAAGATTTCCATTTATTATCTAATTGTTTAAAAGCAGCTGGTGTATTGGTGTCAAACATCCAGTTTTGAAAATGAATTTGAGGCTCAATAAAAAAGCGTTTCTTTTTTCCAAAAGCGATATGATAGCCAACATGATACGAAGTGTAAAGCTTAAATCCGTTTGCTATTTTAGTATTATTCTCGTCTAAATACGTTTTATAAAGCGGTAAAACTTCTACTGAAGCGAATAAACCTTTCCAAAGCATTCGTTGGTAAGAAACTCCAATTCCGGTTTCTCGTAAATAACCAGGATAGAATTCACTTTTAGAATCAATTTTATCTAAAAGACCATTCCACCATTGAATTCCCATAGGTTGAAATAATCTCCAAGTTGCAAATTTTACACCAATAATATTTTTAGAATCTAATTCATATTTTACATGAAGTTCAATGTGTTGTGTATTTGTTTTTTTGCCTTCTTCGCCAATATTTCCTAAAATTATTGCAGGAAAGCTAACTCTAACTTTGTAATCTGCATTGTTATTTGATGTTTCTTTAGTATTCTGCGAAAAAACATTTATTACGCAAAATGTTAAACTAATTATTAAAAGCTTTTTCATTATTAAAACTTGTTTTTGATTGATTATTTATGATGCAAATATGCAATACAAGTAAACGTGAGTCGTTCGAGGTTATGATTTAGAACTTTTTTAGTGTAAATCAGAACGTTTTTAATAAGAAAAAGTAAAAGTTAGTTTTGAGATTTAACCCATTGTCTGGGTGTAATACCTATTTCTTTTTTGAAGAAGGTGTTGAAAACAGTTTTAGAATTAAAACCACTATCATAAGCCAATCCTAAAATGGTAATTTTTTTAAATTCTGGATTTAGCGCTATCATTTTAAAATGCTTTAAACGATATTGATTAATAAACTCATTAAAGTTTACTTCCATTATTTCATTTATTAAATAGGATAACTTATTAGAGTGAATTTCTAAGTGTTTCGCAACACTGTTTAAGCTTAATTGCGAGTCTAAATATGGTTTATCTTCATTAAAATACTTAAGCAATTTTTCTTTAAAGACAGCTTGTTCTTCTTTATTGAGTAAAACTTTAGAATCAGTTTGTGCTCTTACTTGAGTCTTTAAATCCGTAATAAATAGGTTTGATTGATGTAAACTATTAAATTCAGAAAAACAATGCAATTCTTTTAACAATGGTTCTTGTCTAAAATTAATTATTTGACCTCTTCGTTGCTCTATGTATTTTTTTAAAAGAGCAAATGCTTCCTTTTTATGTCCTGAATTAGCCAAAATATATAATTGGTACGGCAATAATTGTGTGCTTTCTTTTTCAATTTCATCCAAAGATTTAATTTGATTTTCAGTTATTTCAAAATCTTCATTTACTACTTTGTATAGTATTCTTTGAAACTTACAGAGTTTTTGATTTTCTACAACTTCTTCAAATAAAACTTTATCTTTTAAACCTATAAGACAAAGTACGTAAAAATGGTTAGCCAGCTCTAAATCTGGTCTTATAGAAATAGCTTTTCTAATACTTTTTAACGCTAATTCATACTTTTCTTGATAATAATAAATATGAGCTAATGTATAATGATTGTTAGCAGACAAGGGATCTAATTCTAATAATTTATTTGCGTAAACTAAAGCTTGTTTAAAAAAACCGTTTGCAATGAATAATTCTGCCATTGCCTCTAAACCATCTATATGATTAGGATTTATTGCTAGTACTTGTTTTATATATTCGTAAGCAGCTTTAAAATTCCATTCTCCCCAAAATGTTTTACCAACAAAGGAAAGTGGATATTCTGGCATTTGCGTATCTATTTCTTTTGCCTTTAAAAAATTATTGATTGCCATCTCTATCGCTTGTTTAGAAGTCATATAGCCCCAAGCTGATAATAAACCATAACATTGCAAGTTGGCATAATAAGCTTTTGCGTAGTTTTTATCTATAGCAACTGCCTTATCATAATATTGTATTGCTAAATGCATTGACTCTGGTGTCCATTTTAATTGATTGTAGCGCCCTTTTAAAAACAATTCATAAGCTTGAATGCTAATCGTTGATTCTTTTACTAAGTGGTCTTGAATTTCAAAATGCCCAAAATTACTTCTAATCTCACTAGCAATTAAAAGACTGATTTCATCTTGCAATTTAAAAATATCAATGAGTTCTCTATCAAAATTTTTTGACCAATAATGAGTTCCGTCTCTTGTATCTATTAATTGAGCAGTAATACGAACTCTATTATTTGCCTTTCTAATGCTTCCTTCAAGAACTGTTGTAACTCCTAATTGATTACCAATATGTCTAACATCAATATTTTTATTTTTAAAAGTAAAAGAAGATGTTCTAGCTGTTACTTTTAAACCTTTAATTTTAGTTAAAGCATTGATAATTTCTTCAGAAACTCCATCACAAAAATATTCATTATCAATATCATTACTCATATTGACAAAAGGTAAAACAGCTATAGATTTTTGATTTATCAAAATGATGTTTTATTCAAAAAATAAATATATAAATTTGTGGACATAAAAAAAAGCAACTTTTTAAAAGTTGCTTTTCTATATATAATTTTTTGTTTGCTATTTTAATTTTACTTTTACAGCATTCATACCTTTTAAACCTTTTTCTAGTTCAAAAGTTACTTTATCGTTTTCTGCAATTTGATCAATCAAACCACTAACATGCGTAAAATATTTTTCTTGATTATCTGTGTCTAGTATAAAACCATAACCTTTTGAAGTGTCAAAGAAAGAAACTTTTCCATTTCTAATCGGATCTTCTGCTTCGCCTTCTTCTTTTTTAGGAATTCCTAAAATAATATCCTCTAGTTCTACTTCTACTTTAAGGGTTGGATCTGGCGGAGTATCTGTTAAATTTCCATTATGATCTACATAAGCAAACTCAATTCCAGATTTCCCATTTTCTTTTGCTTCGGCCTTACGAGCTTCCATTTTTTTTCTTTTATCTTCTCGTTTTTTCAAACGCTTCTTCTCTTTTTCACTCTTATTGTAAGTCTGTTGCGATTTAGCCATTCTAAATATAAATTGTTTTATTGGTTCTAATTATTTTACAAAGATATCTTTTTTACAGGAATTTATGAAAAATTCAAGCAGCAATTTACTTTAAGATAGATTTTTACATGAATAATTTACCTATATTTTTATAATTTTTGTTTTAATTTATCTAACTGATTTGTTAATTCTACAAATCTTTTTTCTGCATCTTGACCAATAATTTGATCTGCACTACTAATTGTATTTAGTAAGAACGAAATTTGAGCAACTAGCATTTGTTGTGGATAAACCACAGAATCGTTCTTTAATGCTTTTAAAACCGAATTTACCGTTGTTGCTCTTGCAGATTTTTTCCCTTTTAAAGCCTTTGCTTCTTTTTCTACTTTCTGTTGGAATTTTCTAGCTTCAGATAATAAATCAATTACTTTTTGTTGCATTGCAATTTGATTGATAATATCTTGTTTTGTAATGCCTTCTGCAATCACTTTTGGATCCATTTTAATTTCAAAAGATTGCTCAAATGATTTTCCATTTATAGTGAATTTCACATAATACATTCCTGGCGCAACCATGGGTCCGTTTCTAAAACTCCAATTTTTATTGGCAGCCCAAGCTCCTTTTTGACGTAAATTCCATTTAAAACGATTGATTCCTGCTTTGGTTTCTAACCTTCTATCAACATATACAAAAGTTTGACTTAAATTCATGTTTTCAACAACGGTTGTTTTGTTCACCAAGTTTTTATTACTTACAATTGTTGCAACTGGTTTTCTATTGATATCTAAAATATCTAATTGAATTGGAGATTTGTTCCCTTTCGGAATATAATAATCAATAAATACAGTAGTTCCTGGATATTGAACAATACCTTCTGTTCTGTAACCTCTAGAACGATATCTAATTGTAGTATCTGGTTTAAATAACCAAGGTGAAGAATTTAAACTATTGATTTTTTTATCTCTTAATGGAGTGATATTATCTAAGATCCAAAAAGCTCTACCCATTGTACTTAAAATTAAATCTCCTCTAAATATTTTAAGATCTGTAATTGGTGTTACTGGTAAATTTTGTTGAAACTTTTCCCATGATTTTCCATCATTAAAAGAAATAAACATTCCATATTCTGTTCCTGCATATAATAAACCTGCTCTAACTGGATCTTCACGCAAAACTTTACTTGTAAAATCAGACGGAATTCCATTTGAACTTGTTGAGATTAACTCCCACGTTCTACCATAGTTAGAAGTTTTATAAAAGTACGGTTTTTCATCACCTAATAAATGTCTATCAACAGCAATATATGCTTTTGCAGGATCAAATTGAGATGGTTGAATCGATTCTACTCTTCCTCCTTTTGGTAACTTTTTTGGTGTAACATTCTTCCAAGTTTTTCCACCATTTCTAGTTACTGAAACAACTCCATCATTAGAACCTGTCCAAATTAAACCTTCTTTTAATTTTGATTCTCTAATAGAATATAATGTACTATAATACTCTTCTCCAGTAATATCTCTTGTAATTGGTCCTCCAGAAATGACTTGCTTATCTTTTTCAAAAGCAGTTAAATCTGGTGAAATTGTTTCCCAAATTTTTCCATCTGTCATGGTTTTATGAATATACTGAGAACCATGATATACTACATTTGGATTGTGAGGAGAAACATGAATTGGTGCAACTCTTTGAAAACGATATTTTAAATCTTTTGGATTGTGTCCATAAATATATGAAGCTCCAACAGTATACTTTTTTTCTACTCCAGTGAGTTTATTAAAAACTCCAAAATTACCTTTACAATTAGCATATACTATATTATGATTTCCTGGTTTAGGAACTGCTGGTCCAGTTTCACATCCACCAACACTTATACCCCATCCTCTTCCTGAAAGAACTCTTGCAGATGGTGATAAACTCGGAACTGCAACTGTAGAATTATCTTGTTGACCTGCATATAACCAATAAGGATATTGATCATCAACTTCTACTTGATACAATTCTGCAGTTGGCTGGTTGAATTGTGTTGACCATGTTTTTCCGCCATTATGCGTCACATTTGCACCACCATCATTAGCTTGAATTAATAAATTTGGATTGTTTGGATTGATCCAAATATCATGATTATCTCCATGAGGAACAGACATTCTTCTCCACGTTTTTCCGCCATCCATTGATTTTAATAACGGATTTGCATTTGAATACACAATATCTGGATTTGTTGGATCTAACTCAACATTGGTATAATAAAAAGGTCTGTTTACCAAACCTCTATTGCTAGAAACTTGCACAAAAGATTTTCCTTGATTGGTAGATTTATACAATCCGCCTTCTTTTCCAGGTGCTTCAATAACTGCATATAAAATACTTGAATCAACTGGAGAAACCGCTAAATCAATTTTTCCTATTAAGTTTTTTGGCAATCCATTTTCTAATTTTACCCAATCTTTTCCTCCATTTATAGATTTGTAAATTCCGCCTTCTTTATTCGTTCCACCAGAAATAATTGTCCAAGGTTTACGTTGTCCTTTCCAAGCTGCGGCGTACACAATATCTGGATTACTTGGCAATAATTCTAAATCAGAAAAACCAACTTTATCAGAAATAAACAATACTTTTTCCCAGTTTTTTCCACCATCAATGGTTTTATAAATTCCTCTTTCGTTATTATCTCTAAAAGCGTTACCAATTGCAGCAACCCAAACAATGTTATGGTTTGTAGGATCAATTTCTACCGCACCAATTTGCCCAGTTTCCCTTAAACCAATATGTTCCCAAGTTTTACCAGCATTTATCGATTTGTAAACGCCTTTACCAGAAATGACATTACTTCTTAATCCGTCAGAACCTGTACCTACATACACAATATTAGGGTCGTTAATAGCAACTTCTATAGCACCAATTGATGGTGTAGCAAAAAATCCATCAGAAACATTGTTCCAAGTTGTTCCGTAATCATCAGATTTCCAAACTCCACCACCAGTTGCACCTAAGTAAAAAGTACCTGGCAACATTGGTGTTCCGGTTACAGCGGTAACTCTTCCGCCTCTTTCTGGACCAACAGTTCTGTATTTTAAAGCACTAAAATCTTGTGCTAAAATAGAATTTGAAATAAAGAAGAGACATAGAATACGAAAGGAAAATAAGATAGATTTCATGAGTTTGGTCATTTAATAAATTAAGGTTTTATCTTGTAAAGGTATAAATATTGTTTGTTATTTTAATGCTAAATATGCATGTTGAAGTGTTTTTGTAATCTCACCTATTTCATCACTCTGATAAAAAAAATGATTATTAATGTTTTTTATAGAAGCTATTTGTGTTGATGTTCCTGTTAAAAAAGCTTCCTCATAGTTTTCAATATCAGAAAAGGCAACTCCTTTTTCAATCAGTTTTATCTTTAATTTATTACATAAATCAATAACAATTTGTCTTGTAATACCGTTTAAAATATATTGATTTGCTGGATGCGTAAACACAGTTTCATCTTTTATAAAAAACACATTACAGTGTGATGCTTCTGTGATAATTCCATCACGAACAAACAAAGTTTCAAAACAATCTTGTTGCATTGCAAATTCGTTTGCCATTACATTTCCTAACAAAGAAGTCATTTTTATATCGCACTTTTCCCAACGATAATCATTTGTAGTAACAACAGATGCATTTATTTTATTAACAGCTGGTAGTTTTTTAGGAATTGCATACATCATAACTGTTGGTGGAATATCTTTCGGATATGAATGTGTTCTTGGTGCTGTTCCTCTTGTTATTTGGATGTATAATAAACAATCTTCAGTAACTAAATCAGAAGCAATTAATAATGCATCAATTTCTGATGAAAGTGTTTTTACATCAAAATTGATATTGATTTTATCTAAACAAAATTGCAAACGCTTTAAATGTGCATCACCATAAAAAAAGCGCCCATTAATTTGAACCATTACTTCATAAATTCCGTCTCCAAATAAAAAACCTCTGTCAAAAACAGAAATTTTTGCAAGATTTTCATCTATGATTTTTCCATTTAGGTAAACTTTTTTCGGATATTGATTCATAAGTTCTTATTTAACGTGAGAAAGTTACTTATATAATTCTTTACAATAAAATTTTGATTTAACTTTACTCCTTATCAAAACTTAAATTAATTCACAATGACTTTTAATTACTCTAAAAAAGCAGCAATATTCTCTTTGCTGTTCTTGTTTGTTTTTACTTTTAGTAGTTCGGCTCAAGACAAGCTAAAAAAAATGCCAGGTTATGAACAATACCGAAAAATGGCACCACAATTATATAGTTCTGTAAAAAGAGCACCAACTTCTGCTGTTTGGGCAAAAGACGGAAAAACATTTACGTATGTAGAAAACGGAATGAAGCATACTTTTGATGTAAGAAAAAAGAAAGTTGTTGCTTCAGAAAAAGCACAAAGACCGCAAAGGCGTTTTAGAAGAGGAAACAGACCCGCTCGTGGAAGACAATATGCATCGCACATTTCTCCTGATAAAAAATTAAAGGTTTTTACAAAGGATAGAAATGTATATATCAGTAATCCTGATGGATCAAATGTACAAGCGGTAACTACAAAAGGAAATGATGAAAATCAAATTAAATTCGGAATTGCAACTTGGGTTTATGGTGAAGAATTAGGACAAAATACTGCAATGTGGTGGTCGCCAGATTCTAAAAAAGTAGCTTTTTATCGTTTTGAAGAAAAAAACGCAAAGAAATATTATGTTTTGTATAATCAAACAAAATTGCAAGATTCTGTAGAGATTGAAGCGTATCCAAAGGTTGGTGCAAAAAACTTACCGGTAGATTTAATGGTGTATGATTTAGAAACTAAAAAAACCATCACCTTAGATGTTAGAAAAGGAAAACCGTATAACGATGGTGCATTAGGAACGTATTTATACGGAATGAAATGGTCTCCAGACGGAACGGAATTGTTTTATCATTCTACAAA
>CAXICE010000064.1:0-9219 GCA_964022045.1 uncultured Polaribacter sp.
GTAGATTTTTCTACTGTAATTTCAACAGTTTCTAACTGAGCACTATCTTCTTCTAAGAAAATAGTTTTAAGTTGAAGAGATGAATTTATTTTTTGTTGATTTAACTCAATACTTTTATAACCAATAAACTCAAACCTTAAAGTATAAGTTCCAGGTTTTACTTGTAGATTAAATTCGCCTTTAACATTTGCACTGGCTCCTGTAATAATAGTGTTATTTTTAGATTCAAGAATAATAGCAGTAGCAAACTCTAGAGGAGTTTTACTTATTTTATCTACTATGTTTCCAGTAACTGATACTTTTTTTGAAGATTGTGCAACCAGGTTTAAACTAATGCTTAATAGGAAAAATAGGATTATTTTTTTCATGATGTTATAAATTATGAGGAATTATTGGTGTTTTTTTAATAAAGCGATCATTTCTTTGTTTTTATTAACTCTTGCATGAAACAACGGATATTCATCGCTTCTAACATACAAGTTTACATCAGCGCCATTTTCTAATAGTATTTTTGCAATTTGATAGTTGTTGTTTTTTACAGCAGATATTAATGCCGTTCCATCTCCTCTTATCGTTTTATTAACCTTTGCTTTCTTTTCAATTAAATACTTAACAATGTCTAAATGTCCATATGCAGACGCAGCCATTAAAGCACTTTCGTCTCCATCTGTATGAAATTCGATGTTAGCGTTTTCTTTTATTAATAATTTTACAATTTGTAATGATCCTTTTCTAGATGCAGCAATTAAGGCGGTTCTTGGCTCACCAGATCTATAAATACAATCAGGTTTTACAGTTTTTAAGAGATGAACTACTTTTTCAACATTTGTTGATTTACTGGCTGATACTAAGTTTTTACATGATGATCTTTGTGCTTGCATTGAAAAGCTACCTAAAACCATTGCTACTGATACTAAGATTATTTTATTCATTTTTTGTGTTTTTAAATTCTGGTACAAATGTGTAGCATTATAGAAAGCAAAAAATGCATAGATGATAAACAGACTTGTTTTAGGGATGTTTATAGAGAAATGATTGGTGAATAATATTCATCATCAAAAACTACATATTTGTCTATTTAAGACATGGTTTTGTCGATGACATGCTGTAAGATTTAATTGTTTGATACTTTTACGGTGAGTTAATTAAGGTTTATAAAATCAAAAAACATGTTAATACGTAAAATCATTATAGTTGTACTTTTTATAAGTATTGGATTCAGTTCAAATAAAAGTTTTGGACAAGAAGTTGAAAAAATTCAAATAGGAACAAAATTTAAAATGCATTCTAAATTTTTGAATGAAGAAAGAACCTATACAGTTGGGTTGCCAAAATCGTATTATTCGAGTTTAAAAAAATATCCAATTTTAGTTGTTTTAGATGGAGATGAACATTTTATTGGAGTAACCGGAATTGTAGATCAAATGAATAAGGGGCGAAATCACGGTCATATTCCAGAAATGATTATTGTAGGTATAGGTAATACAGATAGAACACGAGATTTTACACCTACTAATTCTGTCATTTTTCTTGATGGATCTAATAAATCTAAATTCCAAAAAACAAGTGGTGGAAGTGCTGCTTTTCTAAAGTTTTTAGAGAAAGAACTTCTTGTTCGTATTGAGAAAAAATACAGAACAAATTCTTATAAAACATTAGTGGGACATTCTTATGGAGGGCTTTTAGCTGGATTATCGTATTTGTCAAAAGAAAGTACTTTTGATAGTTATCTTACAATAGACCCAAGTTTTTGGTGGGACAATCAAATTATTATAAAGGAAATGGATGCTGTAAAGACCGAAGTTTTAAAGGATAAGAAAATATATATATCATCAGCATATAGTCATAAAACATGGGATAAGTTTGTATTGAATAGAAAACCCCAAGATTTATTCTTTGCAAAGCTACAAAACAGAAGTCTTACTTCTCCAAATATAAAAATTCAATATTTTGAGGAAGAAGATCATTGGACGGTTCCAGCAATAAGCCTCTATCATGGTTTGAAATTTATTTATCAAAATTCTTATGCAATAGAAAAAGAGTAAAATCTATCATGTTTTCTTACATTTACTTACTATTAAAATGAAGTTATGAGTAATCTAAAAAATATTACAGAGTCAATTCAACATAAAAGAGTTACAAGGCATTTTATGTTTTGGATGGGAATTGTTTTACTAACCATACCACAAAATGTTCTGGAAAGTGAAAAACCATTTCTTAATGAATTGGTTTACAAAATATGTGTGTTGATTCCGCAGATTTTCGCATCCTACTTTTTTGCATATTTTGTAATTCCTAAATATCTGTCTAAAAAAAAACACATAGTTTCATTTGGTCTCATATTACTAGGAACGTATTTCTTTGCAGTATTAGCTCGGGTATTCATTATTCATGTTGGTGAACCTTTGGTAAGAAAACCACCTTTTGAGCAGGAAACAATATTAGAAATATTATCTGAATTTAAAATGTTATTCTTGCATTATGTACCAGTTATTTACTCTACAGTTTTTATATTTTTAGCCGTTAAGTTTTTTTCGAATTATAAAGCAGTCAAAGAAAAAGAGTTGCTTTTTACTAAAGAGAAAGTTGCATCAGAATTAAAAACATTAAAAGCACAATTAAATCCACATTTTTTATTCAATACACTAAATAATATTTACGTATTATCTTTAGAAAATTCACCAAAAACGCCAAAGTCTATTGAGAAGTTATCAAAAATATTAGATCATGTTTTATATCGTTGTAATACAAAATATGTGTCTTTAACATCAGAAATAGAATTGTTAGAAAATTATATTGAATTAGAAAAATTAAGATATGATGATCGTTTAGAAATTAATTTCAATAACCATATTGAACAAGATGGAGAAATTGCACCGTTAATATTATTATCATTAGTAGAAAATGCTTTTAAACATGGAGCAGGCGAGGATAGTGGTTCTCCAAAAATTGACATTGATTTGTACAATACAAGTACTCAATTTAAATTTGTTATTTCAAATACGGTAGCTATAAAATCTGAACAAATAAAAAGAACTCCAATTGGATTGGAGAATATAAAAAAACAATTAAATTTGATTTATCCAAATAGGTTTGAATTATTAATTGATAATTCACAAAAAGTATTTACAGTAACTATTAAGCTAATTAATAAATAAAATTTATGAAAACTCGCTGTTTAATAGTTGATGATGAGCCTTTAGCAATTAGATTGATTGAAAAACACATTTCTCAAATTGATTCGTTACAAGTTGTGGCAACATGTAATAGTGCGTTAAAAGCTTTTGAAATTGTAAATACTCAAGAAATCGACTTGTTATTTTTAGATATAAAAATGCCGCAATTAACCGGAATAGATTTTTTGAAATCGTTAAAGAATCCACCAAAAACAATATTTACAACTGCATATAGAGATTACGCTTTAGAAAGTTACGAATTGGAAACAGTAGATTATTTATTAAAACCAGTCACTTTTGAACGTTTTGTAAAAGCAATAGATAAATTTTTCAGGCAAAATACAAGTAAAGTTGCTCCAGTACAAAGAGAAACAATTACTACTGATTATATTTTAATCAAATCTGGAAGTAAACATCATAAAGTAAATTTAGCAGATATCGTTTATATAGAAAGTCTAAAAGATTATATTAAAGTTCATTTAGAAAATAAAACTTCTATTGTTTCTAAATATAAATTAGGTGAAATAGAGCAAGAATTATTAACTTTTCAGTTTTTAAGAATTCACCGTTCTTATATTATAAATACTTCAAAAGTAACTGCATTTTCTTCTAATGATATTGATGTGAACTCTCAAGAAATTCCCATTGGAGCTAGCTATAAAGAAAAAGTTATTCTTTATTTAGAAAAGATAAAAAAAGTATAAATTTAAGCACCTTTTTTTTTGAATAAAAATTCTATTTTCTAAAGTAAAGAAGAAGTAATTTTAGTTTATATGCCTTTATTAATAGTTCAACTCCTTTTTTAGCTAGTTCGTCACTTAAATTTACTTTATAATGTAATATGTTATAAATTTGAGCCACAAATATTGATATCATTGATAATCAAAATAAAAAATGGAATCTCTTTACAAGTCAGAAAAAGGAAAATCTGAAATTTTAGAATTTTACAATCAAAAATTAAACAGCTTACAAATAGATTATACAGAAAAAGTAATTAATACTTCTTTTGGTAAAACTAACATTATTATATCTGGCAATTCATCAAATCCACCAATGTTAATTATACATGGCTCAAATGGATCTGCACCGATTGCTATAGAAACGTATGCTGGTTTAGAAACCAATTTTCAAATCTTTGCTGTAGATGTTTTAGCACAACCCAATAAAAGTGCTGAAACAAGGTTGTCGATGAAAAATGATGATTATGGAAAATGGATGCATGAAATAATTGATACTTTACAATTAGAGAATGTGTCATTGGCAGGATTTTCTTTCGGCGGATTGGTCATTTTAAAAACCTTAGAGTTTAAAGAAGAAAATATTAAAGAAGTGTTTTTAACTGCGCCAGCTTATATTGTTAATGGAAATCCGTTTAAAGCATTGTTTAAAGTTTTTATTCCGATGAAACGCTACATAAAAACTAAAAATGTAAAATATGTAGAACGTTTTTTAAAAGAAGTGTTTAGCAAACGAGATGAATTTGCAATACAATTTTTATCAAAAGTGTTTTTACATTTTAAAATGGATTTTACGCCAGTTCCTGTAATAAAAACAGATGCAGCCAAATTAATAAGCACTCCAATTACAATTTTTGCTGCTAAAAACGATTTAATGTTTCCTGGCGAAAAAATGATAAAGCGTGCACGTAAAATATTTCCATCATTATTTCAAACAATTTTATTGAGTGAATCTAAGCATGTGCAAAACAGTTCTGACAACAAATACATTGTAGATATTATTAATAATACACAGAAATAAGTACGATTTAATTTTACGTTATGTAGAAGAAGATAATTAGCGTTAAAAAGAAGTTATGATCGTTTAAGATTGTAAAATAATCAAGTAAAAAATAATAATAAATGAACTCAATAAAAGTAATCTTATTAAATTTTTCTGAGACAAGAAGAAGAAGTTTAAAGTTGTGGAACGGCATTCCCAAAGAACATCTAAATTGGAAACCAGACGAAAAAGCTTTCTCAATTATTGAAATGATAAGACACGTTTTAGAAGGCGAACATCTTTTTCATAAAATAATTGAAAATCGAGGAAATCTTGGCAATTATCAATCGCCTTGGAAAGAATTACCGTATACAGATTTGAAAAATGAAATAGAGTTTTCTGAAGCGTATAGAGATGGTTTTTTAAATATGATAAATAATTTAAATGAATCTGATTTAATAAACATAAAAATTGAAAGAAAAGAAGTTGGACAGAGTAAAATACTTGGAGATTATTTAAATAGAATTGCTTATCATGAAGCAGTACATACAGGACAAATCTTAGATTATTTAAGAACAATTGGAGTTGAAAGACCACAAATTTGGGATTAAAAAAAGTTACTTCTACATAAAACTATTTTACATTATTAATTTATATCAAAGAATGAAAAAAAACATATTATTTATAGCATTATCATTACTAGTTTTAACAAGCTATGCTCAGGAATATAAAGAGTATTATAAAAGCGGGAAATTAAAAGTTTCTGGAATGAAAAAAAACAATCTTGAAACTGGAGAATGGAAATACTTTTTTGAGAATGGTAAAATAAGCAAAACTGGTAACTATTTAGAAGGAAAGCTAAATGGCGAATGGAAGTATTATCACGATAACGGTTTGTTAAGAATTATTGGAAAATATATAAAAGGAAAAGATATAGGTTTGTGGAAATACTATCACGAAAATGGAGCATTAAGAGCAATAGGAAAGTATAAAAACGGAAAGTTTACAGGTAATTGGAAATATTATTATAAGAATTCTATTTTAAGTAAAACCGGAAAAAGAGAAAATGGAATTGATGTAGGAGAATGGAAATATTTTAATGAAGACGGAACATTAAAGAAAATTGAAAAGAAAGTAAGCGAAAAAGATGCAATCGAGAAAGTAATGGGTTATTATTTTGAAGGTACAAAAACTGATAATCCAGATTTACTTAGAAAAGCATTTCATTCTGAAGCAACTTTGAAATTTATCAACACGAAAGGAGAACATACAAAAAGATCAATTCAAACGTTTTTCTCTTATTTTACAAATACTAAAACGAGGTCATTTTTAAGTAAAATATATTACATAGACATCACAGGAACAACAGCAAACGTAAAACTTTCTACAAAATATAAAACATATAAGTATACAGATTATATGAATATGCTTAAAACGAAAGATGGGTGGAAAATTGTAAGCAAAATTTCACATCAAGAATTATTTTAAATATAAAGTTTTTAATAATAAAATGGCATGTTTCTTGTAGTGAGGAAAAGAACTTTTAAGTAAAAATAAAAAAGAGTGCAACAATTTGTTATTTAATTCGTCATTCAAAAATAAAGACAAAAAAATACCTCATAAAAATGAAGAAACTTCAATTATCAATTAAAGCATTTTTGCTAACATCAGTATTATTTATTTCTTGTACTGAAATCGAATCTGTAATTGAAGAAGAACCTTGTGTTGGAGATAACTATACAATTCAAATTGATAGATTATTAACAAAGTTAACAACTACGCATCCTGGTTATTTACCAACGATTCGTAATTATGAATACACTTATAATTCTTATAATTTATTAACGGAAATTAACGAGTATACTTTTGATTATGATAAGTATAGAATTTTTAATTATGCCTGTAATAACAATTTAAGCTTGGTTACCAATGAAAAAGAAAGTTTAAAATATGATTTAAAGTATGATGAGACTAGTAGGATAAAATCATATAAAACAACAAGTTCGTATTTACATGATTATGAATTAACTTATACTGGAAACATAATTAATGTTTCTGGGTTAATTAATAAAAAACCAAATTCAACATTAACTATTGAAACAAATGATGCTGATTTAGTAATTAAAATTACAAGAATTGATAACTATTCAACATTTGATTATGATGCAAATGGAAATTTAATAAGAGCAAAAGATTTTGATAGTAACAATATACTATTAAAAGATTATGAAATTTCTTATGATTCAAATCCAAACCCTTTTTACGGACAATTTAAATCGAATTATTTAGAACGTTTCATTCATAATTTTTCTGAATCTGCATTTTATGGAATCGATTATTTTTTTAGATTCAATCAGTTTGGTTTTCCATACTTAAAGAACAACCCAATATTGTTAGAAGACAAAAAATGTACATCATGTTACAATGATTTACTTAAAAGAACCTATGAATACGATTCGCAAAACTATCCTGTAAAAATGGAAGAAAGCCATGTGGGTGCGCCTGCTGTTACATATGAATATCAATATCAATAAAAATGAAAATAAAAATGAAAAATAAAATATTATACATTGCGTTTGCAATTTTTGCAATTGTGTCTTGTACAAAAGATACAGAAATTGAAATACCTATTCCAACAGATGGATTTGTACAAATACCAGATGCTAACTTTGAAAAAGAATTAGTTTTACAAGGAATTGATTCTGATGGTATTGTAAATCAGAAAATATTAAAATCTGATGCAGAGAAAGTTGAGAAATTATCTATATATAGTTCCAACATAAATACTCTAAAAGGTGTTGAAGCATTCGTTAATTTAAAAAGGTTGTATGCAGAAGCAAATTATTTAACTACAATAGATTTATCTAATAATATTTTATTAGATACAATTCATTTAGGTTTTAATGAATTAACATCAATTAAAGGATTAAATAATGCCAAAAACTTAAAATGGTTGAGTTTAAGTGGTAATCTGTTTACAGAGTTTACAATAGAAAACCCAAGTATTAGAAACCTACTAATGAGCCATAACGAATTAGTTTCTTTTGAAGCTAGTCAATGTCCAAATTTAAGAAGTGTATTATTAAAAATAAACAAAATTGAATCCTTAGATTTTAGTAATTCTCCTTTACTTGAAACTTTAATATTCTCAGCAAACAGAGTAAAGTCAATAGATTTAAGTAATAATCTTAATTTAAAATATGTTTGGTGTTCAAGTAATTTATTTACGAATTTTGATGTAAGTAAATTAACCAAATTAGCAGATCTTAGAATAGATAGAAACCCAACATTAAACTGTATAAAAATAGCTCCAGGGCAACAGATTCCTACTTTAAAACTATCTGACTATCAAACAGCAAACATAAATTGTAATTAAATACACAATGAAAAAACTCCACTACTTCGCTATTATAATAATTGCAATGTTATTAACCATAGTAGCTTGTTCGAAAATAGATGATGAGGATTTAAATCCTGTATTAGAATTTGTAGTAATTCCAGATGCTAACTTTGAAAAAGAATTAGTTTTACAAGGAATTGATTCTGATGGTATTGTAAATCAGAAAATATTAAAATCTGATGCAGAGAAAGTTGAGAAATTATCGCTTTATAGTAAAGGGATTAGTTCATTAACAGGGATAGAATCTTTTTCAAACTTAAAAAGACTTTATGCAGATGCAAATAGCTTAAAAACTATTGATTTAAGTAGTAATGTATTGTTAGATACAATTAGTTTAACTTCTAATAATTTAACAAAAATAGAAGGTTTAGAGAGGGCTAAAAATTTAACATGGTTAAGTTTATCTTGGAATTATTTTACAGAATTTACATTAGATAATGATAACGTAAAGAATTTTCTTATGGATCATAATGATTTGGTTTCGTTAGAAATAAAAAATGCTCCAAAATTAGAAAGTGCAACACTTAATATAAATAAGATATCAAGTTTAGATTTTAGTAACTCTCTTTTACTTAAAACTTTAATATTCTCAGCTAACAGAGTAAAAACAATAGATTTAAGTAATAATGTGAATTTAGAATACATTTATTGTTCAAGTAATTTATTTACAGAGTTTGATATAAGTAAATTGCCAAATCTTATTGATGTAAGAGTAGATAGAAACCCAACATTAAACTGCATAAAAATAGCTCCAGGGCAACAGATTCCTACTTTAAAACTATCTGACTATCAAACAGCAAACATAAATTGTAATTAATTTTAGAAGATTGTTTCCCTCCATTTTTAAGATTCAAAATACAATTTGTGATCCCATTTATTTATATAAATGGGTTTTTATTTTTATAAAGAAAACATCTCAAATTT
>CAXICE010000065.1:0-9031 GCA_964022045.1 uncultured Polaribacter sp.
ACCAAAGCTTGTTTGCGCTCTGCAACAAATTTAAAAGAGAACCCTTTAATTTGTGTGTTGTATTTAATCCATTTTCTTGGAAACGATTTGCCAAAGGCAATCCAAAAATCTTTACGTATTTGTGCAGCTTCTTCTTTGCTAAACATATAATAGTTATAAAGTTTATTAGTTTTTTTGCTAACAGCTAACAGTGTTATCCATGAACTTTTGCTTCAGTTCCACGATTTCGCATCATTTCTGCTTCAAATTCTAATAAAGAGTTCCATAATACATCTACAATTTTTCGATCTTCATATGCACGTGCAAAGCCTAAAAACACTGTGTAATGATTGGCTTCAGAAATCATTAAATCTTTATAAAATTTAGACAATTCTTCATCTTCCATGTTTTCAGAAAACACTTTAAAACGCTCACAACTTCTAGCTTCAATCAACGCAGCAATCAACAAACGTTGAATCAACGCTTCCTTTCTGTCGCCAGTTTTTTTAAAGAATTTCATCAACTGAATCGCATAATCATTCTTTTGCTCGCGTCCTAAAACCATTCCGCGTTGTACCATAAAATCGTGCACCATTTTAAAATGCTGCATTTCTTCAATAGCAATTTCGCTCATCGCTTCAACCAATTTTGTTTCTTCAGAATAATTAATGATGATAGAAACAGCATTAGACGCCGCTTTCTGTTCTAAAAAAGCATGATCTGTAAGTATTTGCTGTAAATTGTCTTTAGCAATTTCTGCCCAAGAAGTTTTTGTTTCAAATTGAAGACCTAACATAAATAAAAATAAGATTGTGTAAACAAAATTAAGGATTATTTAATTGAAAGTTACTGATGAATTTCTTATTTTTTTATAACTTCACATTTCAATTTAAAAAATAATTATGTTAGAATTAGCAGGAATTGTCATTTTAGGAATATTAGCACAATGGGTTGCATGGAAATTTAAAATTCCGGCTATTTTACCGTTAATTTTAATAGGATTATTTGTTGGTCCGATTGCTGCTGAATTTTTAACTGAAGACGGTTCTAAATGGATTGAGCCAATTTGGAATGGTAAAAAAGGGCTGTTTCCTGGTGAAGGTTTGTATTATTTTGTGTCACTTGCAATTAGTATTATTCTATTTGAAGGAGGATTGACATTGAAACGTGACGAAATTAAAAATGTAGGACCGTCAATTACAAAATTAATTACAATTGGTTCTGCGGTTACTTTTTTTGGAGCTGGAGTTTTAGCACATTATCTTTTTAATCTAACTTGGGAAATTTCATTTCTTTTTTCAGGATTAATTATCGTTACAGGACCAACAGTAATTACACCTATTTTAAGAAATATACCATTAAAAAAAGATGTTTCTGCTGTTTTAAAATGGGAAGGAATTTTAATTGATCCGATTGGAGCACTAGTTGCCGTTTTAGTTTTTGAATTTATTAGTGTTGGTGGCGGTGGCGGATTTACAAAAACGGCATTAACAGAATTTGGAAAAATAGTATTATTTGGAACTTCGTTTGGATTTACATTTGCCCATGCTTTGGCATTTGTAATTAATAAAAAATTAGTTCCTCATTATTTATTAAACGTAGTTTCTTTATCAACTGTGTTATTAGTTTTTGTTGAGTCAGAAATTTTTGCTCACGAATCTGGATTATTAGCTGTTGTTGTAATGGGTATGGTTTTAGGAAATGGAAAATTAAAGAGCATAAAAGAATTATTATATTTTAAAGAGTCTTTAAGTATTTTATTAATTTCAATTCTATTTATATTATTGGCTGCAAATATTGATATCAAAGATTTAATGCTTTTGTATAATTGGAAAACGCCAGTTTTATTTGTGGTTATCGTTTTTGTAATTAGACCGTTGGCTGTTTTTTTAAGCACTTATAAATCGAAATTAAAAACTAACGAAAAACTATTTATAAGTTGGGTTGGTCCAAGAGGAATTGTTGCTGCTGGTATTGCATCATTATTTGGTAGTAAATTATTAAAACAAGGTATAGAAGGAGCAGAGTATATTACACCATTGGTTTTTATGATTGTACTTGGAACAGTTTTGTTAAATGCAACTACAGCAAGACTTTTTGCTAAAATTGTTGGTGTATTTTTAACTTCTTCAAATGGTGTTTTAATCATTGGAGCTTCTCCATTTTCAAGATTAATTGCTTCTTATTTAAAACAAAACGGAAGACGTGTAGTGTTGATTGATAGTAATTCTGATAATGTTAAAAAAGCAACATCATTGGAGTTAGAAGCAATTGAAGCAAGTGTTTATGACGACGATTTAACGGAAAATATTGAGTTAAATGATTTAGGTTATCTTTTGTCGTTAACGGGCAGTTCTGTGGTTAACGAATATGCATTATCTAAATACACAAAAGACTTTGGAGAACAAGGAGCTTATCGTTTAATCTCTTCTGATGAAATGGATAACCGAAAGAATATTGAAGACATTGATTTGTTTTCACTTACAGATGACTTTATTAATTTAACTGAAATTGTTAGAAATAACCCTAAAGTTAATGAAGTAGAAATAACTTCTAACGAAGATTATATAACAAAAATTGGAGAGCTAAATACAACAAAAGAGTCAACACCTGTTTTTGTTAAAAGTAATGATGACCGCATTTACACTATTTCTTCTTATTCTGAAAAAATGAGTGTTGAAAAAGGAGACTTATTGATGTACTTAGGTAAGGAATTATTCTTTTAGTTTTGTCCAACTTTTTTCAAAAGAAATTCCATTGTGTAAATCTGTTGTTAATAAAGAAAGACCAGTGTTTTTTATAATGTAGATCACTTTTTTTGGCCAAGTTTTTCTAAAATTATAAGTGTTTGGTCGTCCACCAATTTCATTTACAAAATCAATAGCGGTTTGCTCTTTTAAAAGAATATCTTTTCCGTGTTCAGCAACTAAATCATCCATTTTCTTTCTGGCATTTCTATAGGCTTTTAATCTACTTTTTCGTCCAATAAAAACCGTTACAAAATCATTGATATTTGCCAATTGTGCTTTTGCTTTTTCTTTAGGATGATTTTTAAAATATCCTAATTGATAAGTTGTTCCAGCAATGTGTTTTGGTCTATAATCTTTCTTCAAACTTTCGGGTCTATTTTCCCATTTTAATTCTTTCTCAGAATATTTTAAAATTTCAATGGAGTCGAATAAAATCTTGTTGGTTTTTATCAATCTAGGCAAACGCAAAGCAGGTAATTCTATATCACCTTTTCGCAATCCTAAACTTAAAATATTACCAGTAATTTGACCGATATATCCGCTATCCCAACCAGATTCTAAACCTGTAATTGCTAGAAGTGCTGCAGGTGGAATGTTATTTTCTAAACACAATTCAGTTGCTTTTTTAGCAATGCTTTTGTAAAAAGTTTTAACGTGTTTGTACTTTCTTAAACTATAATTTTTTTGAGAAAACGAAACCGAAACCACACAAAGTGTTAGTAGTAAAAAAAAAGTCTTTTTCATTACGAAATAATTTTTTGTAATCGAATTCCAAAATCGGCTAAAGCTTTAATTTCTTTAACACCTGCTAAACGCTCTTTGTCAAGAATTAACAATCCGTGTTCTGAACTTTCAATATGGTAATACGGATTGCATTCAAAGAATAACACTAACTCGTCCGTAAATAATTCTTTAATCTTTCTTTGATTTTTTCCTGATAAATAAAAACGTTTCGAAAAATCTGGATGATTGTCTATTTCAATATCTTTAAAACCTGTAAAATGATAAATATATTCAAAAACACCTTCTTTGTCAAGCGTAAATTCTGGAACTTTTTTGTCTAGCTTAATAAAGAACATACTTGCTCTAATTACTTGTTTTGCAATCATTTCTCCTTCAGAAAATTCAATATCAAACAAAGAACATTTTCCGTTAGAAATAATGTTTGAAACCTTATTGATTTGCCTTGTTTTAAAGTAACCAAAAGTTGGTAATTCTGTAATTTTTTCTTTTTGTGATGGTAAATAATTCCAGTCTAATTCGGTTCCAATTTTTTGTAACGATTTTTGTCGTTTTGTTAAAATGTCTTTTTTAGGTTTAATAAAATTAGGAATATTTTTACGTAAAGCAAAAGGGTGTTCGCTTCTTGTTGAATAATTGTCTAAGCCTATTATTTCAAAATGACCACCTTTTCGTTTAAAAGTTTCTGCATAACCATTCATGTTTTCCATCACAGAGTGATCTACAAAATCACACAGAGAAAAATCAATAATTACTTCTTCGTTTTCAGGAATTTGGTTCAGTTTAGATTTTAATTTTGTGTAGTTTAAAAAACTTGAAAAATTATCGACACTAACAAAATACTTTCCGTCTTCTTTAAACATTAAAACGTTTGGTTTTAATAGGTTTCTAATAAATAATAAAATGTCTTTATTGATAAAAACATGAATAATAAATGTAGAAAAAATACCAACTAAAATACCTGTAATTAAACTTGTAGATATAGTTACAATTAAAGTAATTAGAAAAATTAATAACTGTTCTTTTCCGATTTTAAACACTTTTTTAATGTTTTCTGGCGATGCTAATTTGTAACCTGTATACACTAAAATTGCAGCTAAAGCAGCTAACGGAATTTTACGTAATTCGGTTGCAAATAATAAAATAAATAATACTAAAAATGACGCATGAAAAAAGTTAGCTGATCTGTTACTACCTTTATTATTAACATTTACAGAGCTTCTTGCAATAACAGTTACCACATTTAGTCCTCCTAAAAAACCACTAACAACAGTTGCTAAACCTAATGCTCTAATATCTTTATTTACATTAGATCTTCTTTTTTGAGGATCTAATTTATCAACAGCTTTTATACTTAATAAACTTTCAATACTTGCAATTAAAGTGATACCAATTACAGCACTAATAAAATCCATTTCTAAAACTTTCCCAAAATCAGGATAAGCAAAGTTTGATAAAATATCATCGGGTAAATTTATTAATAAAGCGTTGTCAATTGGATATGCAATTTCTGAGAAGTAATCAAAATAATAATGCATTCCAACACTTAAAACTACAATCCACATTGGAGCAGGAATTAATTGAAAATATCGATTTCTAATTTTACTATAAAAAACCATGATTAGAAAACTAAGAATACCAACTGAACCCGCATAAAACACACTTTGATTATCTGTAGTTATGTAATACTTTATACCTTCAGGAACTTTTAAAATCAATTCAATTATACTTCCTTTAGCATTTAAATTACCCAGCATAACATGAATCTGTTTTGCAAAAATTCCAATTCCGATTGCAGCTAACATTCCTTGTATTGCTGATGACGGAAAGAAATCACCAAGTGAACCTAAACGAAGAAAACCAAGAATTATCATTATAATTCCAGAAACTACAATTGCAGCCAAAGTATATAAAAAGCCTTGTTGCATATCACCCGCACCAAGCGTTGTAATTGAAGCTAAAACAACTACCACTAAACCATTTCCAGGTCCAGTAATGGTAACATTAGAACCACCCAAAATTGAAGTAACTATTCCTCCAATTATAGCTGCTATAATTCCTGATATTGGTGGAGCTCCTGAAGCCAATGCCAAACCTAAACCTAATGGTAATGCAATTAAAGAAACTACAAAACCAGAAAAGATATTTTTTGGAATGTCTCTAGCAAATATTTTAAATGAACTTTCTTTTGGCATATTTACTTAACAATTAATAAATCTGTTGGTAATTCTGATAAAATATATTCTATATCGTGTGGAAATATTCGATCAATTAAACGTGTTTTTTGGGGGGCATTCATAATTAATAAATCAGCTCTTTTTACTTTTGCATAATGTCCGATAGAATATCCTCTTTTTCCAAAAATACTTTGAATTTTTAGCGTGGTGTTTTTACAGTCAATCTCGCTAAGAATTTTTTCTACGCGTATATCTTCACGTTTTTTGATGCGTTCTTTTTCAATATTAGCTTTACGTAAAGAAGTGTCATCACTTACTTTAATATCTAATTCAGCTTTACTAATTTCTTCAACAATTGTAATTCTTTTACAATCTAAAAAGTTACCAATTTTAAAGGCAGTTTTAATGGTTTCTTTTGTTTTTTCATCCTTTAAGCCATTTACAACAATATGCTTACAAGGAATTCTTTCTATTGATGGTTTTATCAATAATAAAACAGAACAAGGTGCGCTTCTCGTTAACTCTCTGGCAATAGAGCCTACATAATATTTGTATAAATTTTCTTTCTGTAATGCACCTAAGATCAATAAATCAATATTTTCTTTATAACAGGTTTCAAGAATTACATCTATAGGTTTTCCTTTTTGCCAAATTGTATGTATGGTTGAATTTAGTTTTGGAGCTTCGTTAAGTAATTGTTGAAGTTTTTGCTCTTTTTCTGTTGATTTACTACCAACATGAACACCAACTAATTCTGCACCAAACATATTAGAAATTCTAATTGCTTCAAATAAATTGGCTTTTAAATTAGGTGAAAACGCAATACCAATTAAAATCTTTTTAAATACTTGCAAGTGTTTTATTTTTTAAGAAGTCTAAAGATAAAAAAATAGTGTTAACAGTAAAGTCTTTCTTAGGTTATTATGAAACTATAATCCTAATTTAAAGACTTCTTTTAATACTGCCATCGCAGGGTTTTTCTCTAGCAGTTTATCGTATTTTTCTTGCGGAGTGTAGGCAAATTTCTTGGTAACTGTTTCATTTACAAGAATTGATACTTTAATTCCGTAATTGTTTAAAGTGGTTCTAAGGTGTTTCAACAAATTAGGTCTTTCTTTTTCTATTTGCCCTTGCATTAAAGTGTTTGGCAAGGTTAAAGTGATTTCAAAATTCTCTTTTAAAACGGGTAAATCTGCATTAAAAGTGGCAGCAATACTTTTCTGACCACGTTTAATTAATTCTGCATGATATAATTTCCAAGCTTTTTCTAATTCTTTTTGTGTAAAATTATCTTTTGGATGATTGTCAAAATTTTCATCTAAAACAACTTCTTTTTTCTCTTCTTTTTTAAGGTGAACACTTTTTAAAGATAATGAAGAAGATCTTCTGGTTACATTTTTAAGAACTGGTTTTGGAGTTGGAGTAACTTTTTTAATTGGAGTTTTTAATTCTTCAATTTTAGTAATCACTTTTTTTGTTTCATTTGTTTTTACAACTGGAGAAAGTGACGTGAAAAATGTAGCAGGAATTATGTAGTTAGTTGACTTTTTTTTTTCTCCATCAAAAGTGATAGAGGCAATTTGCATAAGTGTTAATTCTACAAGTAAACGCTGGTTCTTACTAGTTCTATAACTTAAATCACAATCGTTTGCTTTGTTAATAGCATTAACTAAAAACTGTACACTTGCTTTGGTAGACTGTTCTAAATATTTCTTTTTTGCAACGTCTCCAACTTCAAGTAAATCTGTTGTAATTTTATCTTTTGCAACTAATAGGTCTCTAAAATGAGAAGCCAATCCGTTGATAAAATGGTGTCCTTCAAATCCTTTGGATAATACTTCATTAAAAGCCAATAAAATTTCTGGAATTTTATTTTCTAAAACCAAATCTGTAATGTTAAAATATACATCATAATCTAACACATTTAAATTTTGTGTAACGGCTTCTCTGGTTAAGTTTTTTCCTGAAAAACTTACAACTCTATCAAAGATTGATAGTGCGTCTCGCATTGCACCATCTGCTTTTTGAGCAATAATATGCAGTGCATCATCATCTGCAGTAATTCCTTCTTTTTTAGCAATTACTTTTAAGTAATTTTTGGCATCTAAAACACTAATTCTTTTGAAGTCAAAAATTTGACAACGTGATAAAATAGTGGGAATTATTTTGTGCTTTTCTGTGGTTGCTAAAATAAAAATGGCATGTGCAGGCGGTTCTTCTAAAGTCTTTAAAAACGCATTAAATGCAGCTTGAGATAGCATGTGTACCTCATCAATAATATAGACTTTAAATTTACCAGTTTGTGGCGGAATTCTAACTTGATCGGTTAAATTTCTAATGTCATCAACAGAATTATTTGATGCAGCATCTAACTCAAAAATATTAAAAGCAAAATCTTCGTCTTCAATAACTTCTGTTCCGTCTTGATTTATTTGTTTTGCCAATATTCTTGCACACGATGTTTTTCCAACACCACGCGGACCAGTAAATAATAAAGCTTGGGCTAAATGATTGTTTTTTATAGCATTCTCTAACGTATTGGTAATTGCTTGTTGTCCAACAACATCAGCAAAAACCTGAGGTCTATATTTACGTGCAGATACTATAAATTGTTCCATGAAATCTTTAAAAATTAACTAAACAAATGTAAGTAACTCGTTATTCTTTTACAACAAATCTTTACCTTGAGCTACTAAAGTTTTTAACAATTGTATGAAATCTTTTTATCTTGCGACCAAGATTAAAATTATAAAATGTTTTTATGAAAACTATAAAGCCAAGTTTAGTATTTGCTGTTATTTTTTTAATGTTGATTTTAGTTGGATTTTCTAATAGAAATGAAACCTCACAGATTGATAAATTAAAAAATGAAGACTTAAAAATTGCATATTTTGCAAGCGGGTGTTTTTGGTGTGTAGAAGCTATTTTTGAAAGTGTTGTTGGAGTAGAAGAGGCTGTTTCTGGTTATGCAGGCGGATTTACAAAAAATCCAACGTATCAATCAATTGGAACAGGTAGAACAGGACATTCTGAAACTGTTGCAGTGTATTACAATCCAAAAAAAGTAAGTTTTAAAACCTTGGTAAAAGTATTCTTTGGTTCGCACGATCCAACTACAAAAAACGGACAACATCCAGATTATGGTAGTCAATACAGATCGATAGGTTTCTACACAAATGCTTCAGAAAAAATAATCATTCAAAAATTTATCAAACAACTAAATGATGCCTATTATAAAGGGAAAATAGTTACAGAAGTTAAAGAGTTAGTGCGTTTTTATGAAGCAGAAGCTTATCATCAAAATTTTGAAAAGCTGAACCCGAACAATTCTTATGTTAAAAATGTTTCTGTTCCTAGGTTAAATCGATTTAAAAAGAAGTTTCC
>CAXICE010000066.1:0-8937 GCA_964022045.1 uncultured Polaribacter sp.
GAGGAGAAAGTAAATAAGTAAAAACACTTGTTTAAAACAAAAAAAGCCTCGCAAATTGCGAGGCTTTTAAATATTAAAAAAAATATTATTCAGCTTTTTCTTCTAGCAAATTGCTGAAATTATGAGTTAATTATTCTCTAATTTAATTTTATAATCATTTAAAAGTTTCTTGTGCTTGTTTTGATGCCACATAGACATAGATTTTGATTTTTCTACTGCTTTAGTTTGATATTTTACTGCTTTATCAAAGTCATTAAGATCTAAATATACTTTAGCAAGAGAAGACAAAGCGTATGCAGAATCTGGATATAGTTTGGCTGTTTTTTGATAAATCATTAACCCTTTGGTTGAATTATTTTCCATCAAAGATTTAGCAAGAGCTATTAATGATCCTTCAGCAGAAATATTAAAGCCATATTTATTTTTAGAAATTCTATTGTAATAATTTATAATTGCTTGAGCTCCAAGTTTTGAGATATCAGAATCAGCTTTAAGATTAGTATGTATGTCATTAAACAATGCTTCTATACCATTTATGGTAGAAACAATTGGTTGAGACATATAGTTGTTTTTATTATTACGATGAATTTGCCAATCAAGGTTCTTTGTTGAAGAGTTTTTTAATATTTTTTCAAGTTTATTAAAAGAAGATAAGTTACCTTGTTCATATTGATGATTTCCCGTAGATAAGTAGAGGAATCTTAGTTTATTATCTAACTTATTTAATTTAGCCTTCGAATCAGATATTACTGCTCCAAAATCATTAGCTAACGTTGGGCTAGAAATGATATAGGCATTAAATAGTTTTGGTCTATTAATTAATGAGTATAAACCAAAAGCCCCATTTGACATGAAACCACTATAAATTCTGAAACCATTTGTTCTGTATTTTTTATCTATAGTATTGAGTAAATCAAATTCAAAAAAATCAAGAATTGTTTGATTTTGCGGATTACTCTCAAGCTGTTCAAATAATTTTGCAAATTCTGGATTGTATTTTGCAGGTGTAATTACTATGGTTTCAAACCAAGGCCATTCGCCATTATGACTTAGCCAGTCATGTAAGCCACTTAAGAAATGATGACTTCGTGGATGTAAATCGAAAAGGATGAAATATTTTTTTTCTTTTTTTGTACTGTAGCTTTCAGGTAGAGTTATGTTATATTCAATTGGCTCTTTAAAATATTTTGAACTTATCTTTATTGAATGCATTGTATTTAACTTACTAATATCTAATGTTTGAGAAGAAACAGAAATAGAAGCGACAATGAAAATTAAATTAGTTATAAATCTTTTATTCATCTATTTATTTTTTAGGTTTTGAACAAAGAAGCCTGTTTCATTGAAACAGGCTTCTTTTAAATATTGTAATAAAAATTACTCAGCTTTTTCTTCTAACAATTCAAAGAATTGATCTAGTTTAGGCATGATAATAATTTTTGTTCTTCTGTTTTTCGCCATGTTTGCTTCAGAATCATTTGGCACTAAAGGTACGTATGAACTTCTACCAGCAGCAGACATTCTACCTGGTTCAACTTTAAATCTGTTTTGTAAAATTCTAGCAATAGAGGTAGCTCTTTTTGCAGATAAATCCCAGTTGTCTTGTAAGAATTCTGTTTTAATTGATTTAGAATCTGTATGTCCTTCAATTAAAATATCCATTTGTGGTTGACCTTTTACAACGGTTGCAACTTTTTCTAAAACTTTATAAGCTTTCTGAGTTACGTTGTAGCTTCCGCTTTTGAATAATAATTTATCAGAAATAGAAATGAAAACAACTGTTTTTTCTACATTAATTTCAATATCTTCATCATCCAAACCTTCTTTTAATTCTTTCTTTAAGTGAAAAGCAACTGCTAAATTCAAAGAATCTTTCTTTGTCATAGCTTTTTGAATATACTTTATGTATTGGTCTTTTTTGCTTAACTGAATTAAAGTTTCTTTGATGTTATCGTTAGCTCCTTTTGTTAAAACGGTTAAGTTATCTACAAATTCTAACGTTTTTCTTTTGTCTTTCTGCAAGTCTTTTACAGTAACTTCTAAATCAGAAATCTTAGACTTATAAGAAGATGCTAAAGTTTGATTTTTTTCTGTTTCGATCAAACATTTTGTCAAATTAGCTTTTACAGCAAGCAATTCGTCTTTTGCTTTTTGATGATTTGCCTCTAAAGCAACATAGTCTTTTTTAGATACACATGAAGCCAATAGTGAAACAACGGCTAAAGAAAGTAATATTTTTTTCATTTTTCTTGAAATTATTCGTTCAACAAATTTAAAAAATAGATTCTAATTACATAACTTATAACAGCTTTTTATGATGACTTTATGAGTATTTTATAATTATCTTTGTTTTTATTAAAAATTCAAGAATGAAAAAGTCTTTTTTACTGTTTTTTACAATCTTTTTAGTTTCATGTTCTTTAAAAAAAGAAAGTCAAATAATTAATTTAGAGGGCTTTGTTTTCGGAACAACGTATCATATTACTTTGCAAACAGATTTAGAATTTGATTATCAAAAATCAATTGATAGTTTATTTTATTTAGTAAATAAATCTACTTCAACATATATTCCAACTTCAGATATTTCAAAAATTAATTCTGGTGATTCTACTATTATTGTTGATGAAATTTTTAGAGAGGTTTTTGAGAAATCAAAAGAAATCTTTAAAGAAACTGATGGTTATTTTGATCCAACTGTTGGAGATTTGGTCAACGCATGGGGTTTTGGTCCAAAAGAAGCAAAAAAAGAAATTGCTGTTGAAGAGGTAAAGAAGATGATGCAATTTGTTGGTTTAGATAAAGTGCAATTAAAAGAAGGCAAAATTAAAAAGGAATTTAAAGAAACTTTTTTAGATTTTAATTCGATTGCAAAGGGATTTGGAATTGATGTTGTTGGTCGGTTTTTAGAGAGTAAAAATATATCAAATTATTTGGTGGAGATTGGAGGAGAGATTAGAGCCAAAGGAAAAAACAAAGAAGGTCGTTTTTGGAAAGTTGCAATTGAAAAACCAAATACTGACGGAACACAATCTTTTCAATCAGCAGTTCAATTAAAAAATGAGTCAATGGCAACTTCTGGTAATTATAGAAAATTTAGAATTACTAAAAGTGGAAAAAAATATGTTCATACTGTAAATCCTAAAACAGGTTTTGCAAGAGAAAGCAATTTATTAAGTGCTTCTGTAATTACAACGTTAGACTGTGCAAATGCAGATGCGTATGCAACAGCGTTTATGGCAATGGGACTTCAAAAAACAAAAGCATTTTTAAAACAGAATAATAAAGTTAAAGTTGTTTTAACTTTTTTAGATGAAGAAAATACAATTCAAGAGTATAGAAATTTTTGATTCTAAGCTTTTTGAATTGCTGAGTTTTTTAAATTTTACTATCTTGCACGCTATTAATTATTTGAGAGATAATCTAAAGAATAACTATGAATAAAATAATTTTCACATTATCAATACTATTTCTAAGCCTGTCAACTTTTGGTCAAACAAATAAAGAAATTGCGGGTGTATACATACGTAAAGCAGAACAAAATTATTCAAACTTAAAGCTAGATGATGCGTCTAAGAATTTTGGTAGAGCTGCAAAGTTATTAGATACAATAACTAACGCTAATGTTGCAAGATTAGGAAGTTTAATTCACTTTAAATTAAACAAGTTTGAAGAAGCTAAAAGTTACGCAAAGCAATACTTTTTATTAGTAAAAAATAAAAAAACAGAATCTTATACTCAGTTACTTGATTTATATGTAACCATTGAAGAAGAGTTAGAGAAAATTGCACTTGAAAAGAAAAAAATTGAAAAAATTAAACTTGCAAAAGAGAGAGAAACAAAAAGAATAGACTCACTTAAAACGGTATGGCAAAATAAATCCAATACGTTAACACTTCAGTTTGAAACAGTACAGGCATTTAACAAACAAGGTGTATCTGTGTTTGAAAAAGAAGAGTTTGTTGGTGTAATGGATGATAAAGGAACAGTGTTGGTAGAAGCAGATACATATAAAAGTATTAAAAGCTTTGATGGTTTTATCTTATTATTAAATCAAGAAGAAAATCCAACTCAGATTTATTGCTTTGATAGCAAAACAAAGGAAGGTTTTTTATTGCCTAAATTATCAGAGTTTAACACGCTTTCTACTCACTACGGAAAAGTAATGTTGCCAAGAGGTAGTGGAAAAATTATTACATATCCAAACAATTCTTTAAAAGCATTGGTGTTTGATATTACTACCAAAGAGTTTGATAATAGTTCTTATGTTAATGTGATTAAAGATTTAAGAAAGACAAAAAAGATTGATAAATATAATAAAGATGGTCAAGTAAGAATTAACAAGGTTTGGTATAATTTTGGAGGTCATATCGGAGGAGGAATTCATCCTTTATATTTACCTGATTATACTTTGTTTGGGTTTTTATGTGGAATAGATGGTAAAGTCTTGCCTGCAAGTGAGTTTAATAATTTAGGAGCTTTTTATAATGGTAAAGCCCATGTTGCAAATGAATCTGATTCTTTTTGGGTAAATCAAAATGGGACAAAAGTTGATGCTGCAACTAATGAAGCTGGAAAATACACAGGTAAATCTGAATTGGTAAAATTAGAAAATGGCAGTTATCAAATACACCAAGAAATTGATGGAGAAAAGTTTATTGTTTTAGGAGATGAGAAGTTAGAAACTCTAGAAGCTTTTATAAGAAAAAACCCATAATTTATTTAAAACAAACAGGTAAAATCTCACCTTTAGATAAACAAAATCGTTCCACTAACTCTGGAGCGATTTTTTTTGTATAATCAATTTCTTCAACTTTAAAACCAATAGAGCGAAGCTTATCAAAGTAATCCCTTCCGTAAACTCTAACATGGTCATATTGTCCAAAAACTTTTGCACGTTCTTTTTTATCAGTTATTGAATTGTCTTCAAAAGTTGTTGCTCTTGATAAATCTTGCGGAATTTGAAAAATCCCCATCCCGCCAGGTTTTAAAACTCTGTACAGCTCTTGCATTGCTTTTGTGTCATCAGTAATATGTTCTAACACATGATTACAAAAAATAACATCAAAAGAATTGTCTTCAAAAGGTAAATCACAGATATCTGCTTTTACATCTGCTATTGGCGAATATAAATCGGCCGTTGTATAATCTAAGTTTTTTTGATTTCTAAAAAGTGATAAAAAACATTGTTCTGGCGCCATGTGTAAAACAGTTTTTTTTGCAGTAAAAAAATCTGTTTCATTTTGCAAGTATAACCACATTAAACGATGTCTTTCTAATGATAAGGTTGATGGAGAAAGCGCATTTTCTCGTTGCTTTCCATATCCATAAGGTAAGAGCTTACGGAAACTCTTTCCATCTATTGGGTCTGTAAAATTGTTTCCTTTTAATGAAAGTGTAATAAAAGGTTTTGCCAAATAACTTAATTTAATAAGAATTGGTCTTGGAATTGTGTTTAAAACGGTTTTAAATAATCCCACTTTTAAAGAACAAATGGTTTTTGACGAAACTCATTTTCTTCATTAGAAACGATTCCTAATGCTTCATAAATGTATTGAAAGGTTGAAAGTAGTTCTGGTTTTCCGTTTACAATTGCAACATCGTGTTCAAAATGCGCAGATGGTTTTCCATCTCTAGTTAAAATTGTCCAACCATCTTTTAAATGAACAACTTGATGCGTTCCCATATTAATCATTGGCTCAATCGCAACTACCATTCCGTTAACAAACTTTTTTCCTCGTCCACGTTTACCATAATTTGGCATTTCTGGATCTTCGTGCATTTTTCTTCCTAAACCATGACCAACCAATTCTCTAACAACTCCATAACCATGTGCTTCTGCATGTTTCTGAATTGCAAAACCAACATCGCCAACTCTATTTCCTGCTTTTAATTCTCTAATTCCTTCGTACAAACTTTGTTTAGTTACATCTAACAATTTTTTTGTTTCTGGAGCAACTTCACCTATTTCAAAAGTATATGCATGATCACCATAAAAACCATTCATTAAAGAACCACAATCTATAGAAACTATATCTCCATCTTTTAAAGGAGTATTAGTTGGTAAACCATGTACAACAGCTTCGTTAACACTACATAGCAAAGTAGAAGGACAATCATAAAGACCTAAAAACCCAGGAACAGCTCCTTGCTCTCTTATAAAATCTTCTGCAAGTTTATCTAGTTGATTAGTGGTGACACCCGCTTTTACTTCTTTGGCAAGCATTCCTAAAGTTTTAGAAACAACCAATGCGCTTTCTCGCATGATTTCTATTTCTTCTAAGGTTTTTATTTGAATCATTAAGGTAGTATTAAGCCGCAAAGATACTTTAAAAATCAACCAATAAAAAATCGAATTTTCTTTAAAACATGACTTTTGATAGCTTTTTAATACACTTAAGTTTTTAGTTTTGTTCCTTAGAAATTTTAAAGAGATTACAATGTATAAATCAATTTCTGCAGAAGAAGCGGTAAAGGTAATAAAATCAAATGATCGAGTGTATATTCAGGCTGCAGCAGCTGCTCCTCAACAATTAATAAACGCAATGTCTGCAAGACATGAAGAGTTGAGAAACGTTGAGGTTTGTCATTTACATACAGAAGGAAATGCGCCTTATGCAAATCCAGAATTAAAAAATAGTTTTCATATAAATTCATTTTTTATAGGTAAAAATGTACGCCATACTTTAAAAGCAGGAAACGGTTCTTATACGCCAGTTTTTTTGAGCGAATTACCTATTTTGTTTAAAAGGAACATTGTTGATATAGATGTTGCTTTAATTCATGTTTCTATTCCAGATAAACACGGATATTGTTCTTTAGGTGTTTCAGTAGAAGCAACATTAGCTGCCATTGAAAACGCAAATTTTGTAATTGCACAAGTCAATAAAAACATGCCAAGAACTTTTGGAGCAGGAATTATACATGTTTCGGAAATTAATGCATTTGTAGATTGTGATGATAAATTACCAGGACATGAAATTGCTCCACCATCAGAAATAGAAAATAAAATTGGAGATCATGTTGCCAATTTAATCGAAGACCAAAGTACATTGCAAATGGGTATTGGAAGTATTCCGAATGCTGTTTTATCTCGATTAGGAAATCATAAAGATTTAGGGTTACACACAGAGATGTTTTCTGATGGAGTGATTGATTTAATTTTAAAAGACGTGATAAATGGCAACTATAAAAAAGTAAATAGAGGAAGAGCTTTGGCCACTTTTTTAATAGGTTCACAGCGTTTGTATGACTATGTTGATGATAATCCTTTTATAGAAATGAGAGCTTCAAATTACACAAATGATGTTGGTATTATTAGTCAAAACCCTAAGATGGTGGCTATTAATTCTGCAATTGAAGTTGATGTTACTGGTCAAGTTTGTGCAGATTCTATTGGAAAAAATATGTATTCTGGAGTTGGAGGTCAAATGGATTTTATAAGAGGTGCTTCTTTAAGCGAAGGAGGAAAAGCAATTATTGCATTGCCATCAATTACAAATAAAGGAATTAGTAGAATTGTACCTTTTTTAAAGCAAGGAGCAGGAGTTGTAACAACAAGGGCTCATGTACAATATATTGTTACGGAATATGGAGTTGCTAATCTATATGGAAAAACAATTAAACAACGAATTAAAGAGTTGGTGAAAATAGCACATCCAAATTTTAGAGAAGATATTGAGAAAAGCTATTTCGAAGGAATAAAGTAACTGTTTTTAAAACTTATCAATTATTTAAACATAGAGAAAAAACCTTTCTTTTTGGGAACTTCTGGAGTGTAATTAAAAATAAGTTTGTAAACTTCTGTCCAGCCTATAAATCCACCAGCATTTCTATCATCAATAAATAAATCTGCGTGGATTTTTCGACTGATTTTTTCGTCGTATATTTCTTCAGGATAGCTTTTGTTTACAGCATAAAATTCAATACCATTTTCTTCACAAAACTTTACGGCTTCTCTTAAAGATTTACCGTTTCTATATGTCCATAAAATTAATCGATGTCCTTCTGCTTGTAGTTTTTGTAAAGTTTCAAAAGCAAAGATCATAGGTTTCCCAATCTTTGGATATGCATCTTCAACGATGGTTCCGTCAAAATCTACAGCAATTATTAAATGATTATTTGGCAACATAAACTATTTTGTTTTATTGTATTTTTTACCGCTTACTATTGTTAAAAAATCTTTTTCTAAATTTTGTTGAGGATATTCAATATACCTTCCAATTTCTTTACCCTTTTTGTAGAAAATAAATGTTGGAACACTTTTTATGTTATAGCCTTTTTGTAAGTTGTCTTTCGTGCTTTTTCCTCTGTTTAATGTGATAAACTCAATATTATTAAAGTCAAACTCAGCTTCTTCTAAAATTTTATAAGTATTTGGTATGTCTTTTTTGCTTAAATGACACCATGTTGCCACAAATGCTTTTATTGTTATGTTTTTAAGTTTCTTTTTAAGCTTAGAAATACTCTTTGCATCTGGTTGGTAAGCTTCATAATTTTTTACAAACCATTTTGAATATGGTAATTGTTTAAAATCTTCTTTATGAGTAATTCCAACTAAATCTCCAGAAGCATTTCTTGTTGCTTTTGTTTGTTGTGCAAAACTATTTATTGATAAAATTAAAGCGAATACAAATACTATTTTTTTCATTTTTAAAATTATATTAAAGATTTTTGAGTCATTTCTTTGGGTTTTTCAATTCCAATTAAATGCAAAATTGTAGGAGCAATATCGCCCAAGATACCATTTTTTATTGATTTCAAATCCTTGTCAATTAAAACGATTGGTACTGGGTTTGTAGTGTGAGCAGTATGAGGAGTTCCATCTGGATTCATCATCGTTTCACAATTTCCATGATCGGCAATTAAAATGGTTGTGTAATCATTCTCTAATGCGGTATTTATCAATTTTTTAGTGCAAATATCTACCGTTTCACAAGC
>CAXICE010000067.1:0-8931 GCA_964022045.1 uncultured Polaribacter sp.
TTTTTTTGTTTTGATTAGTTATTAATGTTCGTAAATATAACAAAATCAATGAGAAAGAAAAAGCCTTACAATTTTCATTGTAAGGCTTTTGTATTTTATATTTAAATAATGGGATTTAAATTGTGAAATTCCCGTTAGTTTTATGTTCGCTATTTTCGTAACGCTCGATACATTTATCTAAAATTGCATATGCTTCATCAGCATTTCCCCAATCTCCAATATCTACTTTTTTCTTTTCTAAATCTTTATAAACTTGAAAGAAATGTGTAATCTCTTTTTTTCTATGCGGATTTAAATCTGATAAATCGTTGTAGCTATTCCAAATTGGATCTGTGGTTGGAACACAAATTAATTTTTCATCTGGTCCTTTTTCATCAGCCATATGGAAAACTCCAATTGGTTTTACTTCCATTACACACATTGGGAAAGTTGGTTCTGCTCCTAAAACTAAAACATCTAATGGATCACCATCTAAAGCTAAAGTTTTTGGAATAAATCCGTAATCACCAGGGTACATCATTGATGAAAATAACATTCTGTCAAAACGAATTTTACCTAAATCAAAATCGTATTCGTATTTGTTTCTGCTTCCTTTAGGAATTTCAATTAAAACATCTACTGTTTTTCTTTCTTTTGCAGTCATTTATTTGTCTTTTTTATCGGTCGACAAAAGTAGTGATATTTTGAAGTTTTTGTGCTATAAAAGAAAGGTTATTTTTTCTGCTTAGAATCCAGCTTTAATTCCGATTCTAACAGCAAATTTTGGAGAAGGTAAGCCGTTTACACTTGTATGCTTGCCACGCCAAATAAAATCTACTCTTAAAGGGCGAATATCTCCATAACCAATGTTTTCTAATCCAACGCCATATTCGTAATACAATTTATCTGTTGGTGCAGCATAGGTAATGTTTGATTTGTTAATGGCAATGTTTTCGTTAGAAATGGTTCCGTAAACCGTTTTAAAAGTGATTAAACTTCGTAGCTTTAAATATTTAATTAACGGCATTCTGTTTAATATGAATCCGTTAAAGTGATGCTCGAAATGTCCGGATAAATAAGTATCCGTTACAAAGTCGTAATAATTCATCAACGAAAAAGTGTTCTTTGTTAACCAATACGTTTGGTTTGCCGGAATTGGGCTTAATAAGGTAATTGGGACTTTTCCGAAGGTTTTTCCGCCATCAACCGTAGCAATCATTAGCCCTAATTTTCCTAATAAAATTGGCTGACTGTATTTAAATTGAATTTTATCATAATTAAAATCACCATTCAAAAAATCTTTATAGCCTCTATGATAATTTAAAACTATAGATGGAAAAATATTTCTTCCCATTTTTTGTTCTACGCCAAAACCATATTCGAATCTTCCTGGCGTATAAGCAATGTAAACATCTGTGCTAACATCTGTAACTTCAGATTGAACGTTATTGTTTTCATCTAAATAATCTACAGTAAAATCTTTTGGTGAAGCACTTTTAATAATATTATGTGCAGCCGAAATTCCAAAATGCAGATTCTTTTTAATTTCGATATCAAACTTTAAAGCAGTTCTGCTTACATGTGATAAAAAGAAGTTTTCTCCTCTAGAAAATAAGGCATTCGGGTCAAAAACATTGGCGTTTAATCCATTTGTATTTAATAATTTTCCACCTAGTTGTTCAACATCTTTTAAATAGGATGCGCCAACTGCAATTCTTGGTCTATAGCTAACTAAGTATTTAGCTTCTGTTCCAAATTTGTAGCGTTTATCTTTGGTCCCGTAGCCAACAAATCCGCTAACTCTAAAACGGTCATCAGTAGTTGTAAAAGTTCTAAAGCCAAGTTTTATTTTTAATCCTTCTACGCTATTTTTTACAATGGTGTTCCAATATTGCCCAAACTGAATATTGTTTCCAAGATTAAAATAACCAGTAGAAGCTGTGTTTAAAACACCACTTATTTGTTTTACTTTCTTTTGATTTTTAACAGAGTTAATTAGTTTGTAAGTGTCTTTTTTTGCGTTAGATGTACTAATGCTATCCCAATACATCTTTTTTTGATCAAACTGTTTTGGCTTAAACCGTATGATTTCTCCAGAATAAAATTCGTCTGCTAATTTTTTATCAAAAATATAATTAGAGTACAAACTTGTTTTCTTAATTGTTAAGCCTTTATTCTCATCATCTTTATCTGTGAGTGTAAAATCTCCTGAATAAACATCTGATTTTGGTAAATAAATGCTGTCGTTTTTTATCGTAAATTCTTTTTCAAAAGATAATTTTCTTACAAAGTTAAGATTGATGTCTTTATTGATTCTCATTTTTATTTTAGTGACAGAAAAGTTTTTATCCGCAACCCATAAAAAGCCTTCAAAAGCCAAATCACCTTCTCTTCTTGGAAAAAAATATATCGAATACGTTTTTTTGTTATTTACGGTAATACTGTCGTGTAAAACATAATCATATGTTTCAAAACCAGTAGTGGAAATTGGGCTTACAAAAGATTTTCTTAATATTTCAATATTATTTTTATGAATGTCAATATCATTAAAAGTATTTGACATTCTTTCAAAAACAAACCCATCTTTATTTACACCATCTTGTTTTTCAGCCTCAATATCTTCTCTTTCTAGGTTAAGATCGTTGTTTCCAAAAATATTTGTTACAGTTTCACTTAGAAAAAGCGGAATATAATAATTGATGCCATCTTCATTTGGCGGTAACTGCTTAAGTACTTTTTTATATTCTTTTTTGAAAAGGTTTTTTAAAAAAAGTGAGTCTAAATTATTGATGCCTACTTCGGTAGTTTGAAGTTTTCTATATTGATATGCTTTGGTAAGCTTTAAACCGTTTTTCTTTTTTCTGCTCCAAACTTCTTTTAAAATTCTATATGCAGGATTCTCTTTTTTTCGAAGACGTTTTTTAGGTTTTGATACAATTACGACCTCATCAAGAACATTACTCGCTTCTTTTAATATGATTTTAAAATACGTTTTTTTAGAATTATATTTTAAAGAAAGTGTTTCGTAACCAACAAAAGAAACTTCTATTTTTCCTCTTTTTTTAGGTGATATTAATTGAAAATGTCCGTCAAAATCTGTTACAACACCATTTGTAGTTCCTTTAAAATAAACATTTACATAAGGTAAAGGCTCGTTGTTGATGTCTACTATTTGTCCAGAGATTTTTAACTGCGCATTACAAACGAAGCAGGTAAAAAACAATAAAACAGAGACAAATGTTTTCATGGCAAAAAAAAATCCTTTTTAATATTAATGGTAAAAAGGATTTAAAATGATTTTAATTTTTTCTAAATATACAAAACTTCTTTAACTGCTTTAATAACATCGTTAGAATTTGGTAACCATTCTTCTAATAACACAGGAGAATAAGGTGCAGGCGTATCTGCCGTTGTTATTCTTTTTATTGGTGCATCTAAATAATCGAATGCTTCGTTTTGAATTCTATATGTAATTTCTGAAGCAACACTAGCAAATGGCCAAGCTTCTTCTAAAACAACCAATCTGTTTGTTTTTTTAACTGATTCTAAAATTGCATCATGGTCCATAGGACGAACAGTTCTTAAATCAATAATTTCTACAGAAATATTTTCTTTTGCTAATTCTTCAGCAGCTTTATAAGCTTCTTTTATAATTTTTCCGAAAGAAACAATAGTTACATCTGTTCCGGCTCTTTTTATTTCTGCAACACCAATTGGTAAAACGTATTCTCCTTCCGGAATATCCATTTTATCACCATACATTTGTTCAGATTCCATAAAAATAACTGGATCATCATCTCTAATAGCAGCTTTTAAAAGTCCTTTTGCATCATACGGATTTGAAGGAACAATTACTTTTAAACCAGGTGTGTTTGCAAACCAGTTTTCGAATGCTTGCGAGTGCGTTGCTCCTAGTTGACCAGCCGAAGCAGTTGGCCCTCTAAAAACAATTGGACAATTAAATTGCCCACCAGACATTTGTCTAATTTTTGCAGCATTATTTATAATTTGATCAATACCAACTAAAGAGAAGTTAAAAGTCATGTACTCTACAATTGGTCTGTTACCATTCATGGCAGAACCAATTGCAATTCCTGCAAAACCAAGTTCGGCAATTGGAGTATCAATAACTCTTTTTGCACCAAACTCATCTAGCATTCCTTTACTTGCTTTATAAGCACCATTATATTCGGCAACTTCTTCACCCATTAAATAAATGCTCTCATCTCTGCGCATTTCTTCGCTCATTGCTTCACAAATAGCTTCTCTAAACTGAACTGTTTTCATTCTTTAATTTTTCTAAAATTGAGTGAAGCAAAAATATGTAAAAATTAATTGTATCACATATAAATAATGAATGAAATAGCTCTTTTTTATTCATTATTTACCTTAACTCTGTTTTTAGTTAAAAAATTTACTATGCACGCATAATAAATTGAAAAAAAAGTCATAAATTCGTAACCTTAAATAATGAAATAATTTTCAAAAATATAAATAGATGAAAATATTAGTTTGTATCAGTCATGTACCTGATACCACATCAAAAATTAATTTTACAGAAAATGATACAAAGTTTGATACAAACGGTGTGCAATTTGTAATCAATCCATATGATGAATTTAGTTTAACACGTGCCATGTGGTTCAAAGAAAAACAAGGAGCAACTGTTACTGTTGTAAATGTTGGAAACGCAACTACAGAGCCAACTTTACGTAAAGCGTTAGCAATTGGAGCAGACGATGCAATTAGAGTAAACGCGGATGCTACTGACGGATTTTTTGTAGCAAAACAAATTGCTGAAGTTGTAAAAAATGGTGGTTATGATTTGGTTTTAGCAGGAAGAGAATCTATTGATTATAATGGAGGAATGGTTCCTGGGATGTTAGCTTCAATCTTAGACTTTAATTTTGTAAACGGATGTATTGGTTTAGAAATTGAAGGCGATTCTGCAAAAGCAACTAGAGAAATAGATGGAGGAAACGAACAAGTGTCTGCAAGCTTGCCTTTAGTAATTGCTGGTCAAAAAGGATTGGTTGAAGAAAAGGATTTACGTATTCCGAACATGAGAGGAATTATGATGGCGCGTAAAAAACCATTATCAGTTGTAGAAGCAACAGGTACTGAAGCACAAACAGCTATAACATCTTTTGAAAAACCAGCTGCAAAAGGAGCAGTAAAATTAGTTGATGCAGATAATATTGATGAATTAATCGATTTATTACACAACGAAGCAAAAGTGATTTAATCTTAGATTAAATCATTCTGAACTTGTTTCAGAATCTATTTAAATATTTAAAAAAATAAAAATCAATTTTTAGAATAGTTTTGAGGATCTAAAAATCCAACATTCTAAAAATCTAATACCTTATAATATGTCAGTTTTAGTTTTTGCCGATTCATCGGAAGGAAAATTTAAAAAATCTGCTTTCGAAATCGTTTCTTACGGAAAAAAAGTAGCAGAACAATTAGGTTCTAATGTTGTAGCTGTTGCAATTAATGTAACAGATGCATCAGAATTATATACTTATGGAGCAGAAAAAGTAGTTACAGTTTCTAACGATCAAATAGCAACATTTAACGCAAAAGCATATGCTTCAGTTTTGCAACAAGTTGCTGCAAAAGAAAATGCGAGTGTTGTTGTTATAGATTCTAGTGTAAACGGAATGTATTTAGCGCCAATGGTTGCTGTGAATTTAAATGCAGGTTACGCATCCAATGTGGTTGCATTGCCAAGCTCTACAAGTCCATTTACAGTAAAAAGAAAAGCTTTTTCTAACAAAGCATTTAGTAATACTACTATTTCTACGGATGTAAAAGTAATTGGTTTGGCAAAGAATTCTTTCGGAATTCATGAAAACGCAGTTAGTGGAGCTTCAGAAAGTTTTGATGCTCAAATTTCTGATGCAGATTTAGGAGTAAAATCTGTAAATGTAGATAAAGCAACAGGAAAAGTAACAATTGCAGATGCAGATATTGTTGTTTCTGCAGGAAGAGGTTTAAAAGGTCCAGAAAATTGGGGAATGATTGAAGAATTAGCAGAAGTTCTAGGGGCGGCAACGGCTTGTTCTAAACCAGTTTCTGATTTAGGATGGAGACCACACGGAGAACATGTTGGACAAACAGGAAAACCTGTTGCGTCTAATTTATACATTGCTATTGGTATTTCTGGAGCAATTCAACATTTAGCAGGTATTAACGCATCAAAAGTAAAAGTTGTAATAAATACAGATCCAGAAGCACCTTTCTTTAAAGCTGCAGATTACGGAATTGTAGGTGATGCTTTTGAGGTTGTGCCAGCGTTGATAGAAAAGTTAAAAGCTTTTAAACAATCATAAAGGAATTATAATTTACTATTTATTCATTAATTGTGAGTTGAGTTTTTTTTCTTTTAAAATAAATTAGAATTCAACTCAATATTTTTAGTAAATTGTGCCCACAAAAGGGCTGTCTAAAATTAGGTTTTGCCAATTTAGATAGCCTTTTTTTCTTTTTATGTAGATAACAATTAAATGAGTTTAATAAAACTAACAATTAAAGGAATTTCTTACAGTCAAACACAAACTGGAGCTTATGCTTTAGTGTTGAGTGAAATTGATGGACAAAGAACATTGCCAATTATTATTGGTGCTTTTGAAGCGCAATCTATTGCCATTGCTTTAGAGAAAGAAATAAAGCCACCAAGACCATTAACCCACGATTTATTTAAAACTTTTGCTGATAGATATTTGATAAATATCAAACAAGTAATCATTCATAAATTGGTAGATGGCGTTTTCTTTTCTAGTTTAATTTCAGAAAAAGATGGTGTTGAAGAGATTATTGACGCAAGAACTTCTGATGCGATAGCAATTGCAGTTAGATTTAACGCGCCAATTTATACGTACGAAAACATTTTAGATAAAGCTGGTATTTACTTAAAAGTAGAAGAGGAATTATCGTTAGATGAACCAGAATTAGATACAGATGATTTAATGGCAGAAATTATTTCAGAAACTTCTGAAGAAGCCAAAGAAGAAAAATCATTAAAAGAACTATATAAAGAATTAGACGCCGCAGTTGCAAACGAAAATTACGAATTAGCGGCAAAACTTAGAGACGAAATCAGTAAGCGCTCTTAAACCTCAAACACATTATGAAAAAAATATTAGTTATTGTTTTTTGTCTTGTTTCAGTTTCAATGTTTTCACAAACAACACCAGAAATTGCAGCAGAAATAATTCCAAGTCAAGGGTTTTCTCTAAGTAATTTATGGAGGGGCGTTTTAGGAATGATTTCATTAATTGTAATCGCATTTTTATTTTCTAGTAATAAGAAAAATATTGATTGGAAAACAGTTGGAATTGGTTTAGGAGCTCAATTATTTATTGCTATTGGGGTTTTAAAAGTATCTTTTGTTCAAAAAATATTTGAATGGATTGGTAGCTTGTTTGTGAGTGTTCTTGATTTTACTCGAGCTGGAAGTAAATTCTTATTTGAAGGTTTGGTTGTTGATATGGATAAATTTGGATACATTTTTGCATTCCAAGTTTTGCCAACAATCATCTTTTTCTCAGCATTAACTTCTGTATTATTTTATTTAGGATGGATTCAAAAATTAGTAAAAGTATTGGCTTGGTCTTTGGCAAAGATTTTAAAAATATCTGGAGCAGAAAGTTTGTCGGTAGCAGGTAATATTTTTTTGGGTCAAACAGAAGCACCTTTATTGATTAAAGCTTATTTAGAAAAAATGAATAAGTCAGAAATGTTGTTGGTGATGATTGGTGGAATGGCAACCGTTGCCGGAGCAGTTTTAGCAGCTTATATTGGTTTTTTAGGTGGAGATGATCCAGTATTAAGATTGCAATTTGCAAAACACTTATTAGCAGCATCAGTAATGGCTGCACCTGGAGCAATTGTAATTTCTAAAATTTTATATCCGCAGGTAGAAGAAGTAAATACAGATGTAACAGTTTCCCAAGAAAAAATTGGTTCTAACATTTTAGATTCTATTGCAAACGGAACAACAGAAGGATTGCGTTTAGCGGTAAACGTTGGAGCAATGTTATTAGTTTTTGTAGCTTTTATTGCAATGCTTAATGGAATTTTTGGTTGGATTGGAGATGTCACTTCTTTAAACGACTGGATTGCAAGTAATACATCATACAAAAGTCTTTCGCTAGAATTTATGTTGGGTTATCTTTTTGCGCCTTTAATGTGGTTAATTGGTGTTGCAACTGAAGATATGGCAATGATGGGGCAATTATTAGGAATTAAATTAGCTGCGAGTGAGTTTGTAGGTTATATACAATTAGCCGAGTTAAAAAATGCTGCAAGTGCTGTGCATTTGAATTATAATAAATCAATTATTATGGCAACTTATATGTTGTGTGGATTTGCAAATTTTGCATCGATCGGAATTCAGATTGGTGGAATTGGTTCTTTAGCGCCAGGTCAAAGAAAAGTATTGTCAGAATTTGGAATGAAAGCATTAATTGGAGGAACAATTGCTTCATTAATGTCAGCAACAATTGCTGGAATGATAATTGGTTAGTGGCGAATCGCCACAGATAAATTATAAAAAGTTATCGTTAATAACTTCTTAATATTAATTAGAAAAGCATCAGTAAATTTAACTGTTGCTTTTTTATTTTTACAAAAGTTGATTCAGAACAGATAAACGAATAAACTTTTAAATAAATAAACTCATAATGCGTCAATACCACGATTTAGTTAAGCACGTTTTAGCAAACGGAAACGAAAAAGGAGATAGAACAGGAACTGGAACAAAAAGTGTTTTTGGACATCAAATGCGTTTTGATTTAAGTGAAGGTTTTCCGATGGTAACAACCAAAAAACTACATTTAAAATCTATTATTTATGAATTGTTGTGGTTTATAAATGGCGATACAAATATTAAATATTTGCAAGAAAATGGTGTTAGAATTTGGAACGAATGGGCAGATGAAAATGGAG